>NZ_QUIB01000019.1:0-68745 GCF_003480025.1 Clostridium sp. AM46-21 | reverse complement strand
CTGTTATTAGAATATTTAATCTTCAATCAAAAGAGAATATAATTCAATCTTATTAATCATATTTAACATATTTGTTGTTTCATCCAATTTTTCCTGAGCTTTTTCATCTGAAATCATAATGAACCTCCTTTATCTGTCGAACTTTATTTTCTCTTAATATTCATAACAAATATCGGATCAGCCTTCACAATATCCATAATCTCATCTCTGGTAGAATCATCAATATCCACATAAAACATGCCACAGTACTTGCATCTCTTTAACGAATACTTCTCTTTATACAGATGCTCATCACACACCAGACAACGATTCAGTTCACTGCATTTTCTGTATTTATATGGATTATTACTTCGTTCTAACTGCTCTTTTTTAGGTTCAAGGCTTTTCTTATATTTGTCAATGTTATCTCTTTCAATTTGTTCCGCAGTCTTTCTGCTCTCCTGCAATTTCTTAAAATCTTCAAGTGACTCTGAATAATCCATGCAATGACTTGAACCTATGCATTTACCCGAATAATTTGCTTTCCATCCACATTGTCCATCACGATAATGAATGCATCTCGCCTTATGTCTACGTGGATCATCCTCCTGTTTCTTTGCATATCCTACATGCCAAGGTGTATCAGGTAATCTATTATTTTCTACCATACTGCCACCTGCCTTCCTCAATTTACAATGCGTCTCTACTGCCATCCTGCCTGTTTACCAACTTCATCCCCCACAACAAATCCAATCAATGCAGAAAAATAGTTGATATTCTTAGTCATCAAGCCCATTACACAAATAACAATAATTGCTCCATTGCCTACCCATATTGCAGAGTTCCCCTGATTGTGGTTTTTTCTGACCTTATGTAACAGCCACTGAAGGGAAATAGTAAATATAAAAAATCCTACTGCATACAATATTGTCTCCAACATAAATTACCACCTTCTCTCAGATTTCGTCCGGTTTCAAGAAATGTCCACAATTACATCAAATACATCATCCCTGACACTACTCTCAATCGCCTGCGCCATTAAAAACTTCTCGATATTAGAAAGTCCCATTTTAAGCTCTCTTTCACTCTTAAATGGGACTCCCTTCATAGCCTCTCCAAGCCCTGCCTGAAAAAGCATCTGCATAATATTCTTTTCCACTGAATAAGCAGCTAATAAATCATTGCATAATGCGACACACAGTTTTCTATTCTGATATATATCGTATCCGTATCCCTCTGTCATTTTCTCAAATATCTTAACCATTTCTGCTGTGTGCCACATAATGTTTCCTCCCCAATACTTAGTATATTCTAATCCAGTAAGTTCCCACCTTCTCATTTGGAATCTGCTGGACTTTAACTGCCCTGCTCTGTCCTCCTGCTGCAATCTTTGCAACCATGCCTGCAAGCTCTGACCGTCTTAGTTTCGGAAATAACCCATCTATCCGAAAATATAATTTATTCCGACCTTGCTCTAGCTCTTGTGTTATATATGCTATCAGCTGACTTCTACTTCTAAATGTCAGCCTGTTTCTTTCAAAATAATTATCTTTTAATGAAATGCATTTCGGCATCTCATCTTCAAAGCTATGTGTTTTGCTTATAATTTCATCTGTAACATTGAAATAATCATATGCAATTCTTCCCTTGGAAGCTCCGATATCCCATGTTACATCCACCTGATATGGACTTCCACCAATATCAATAACATTCCAAGCATGGTGTTCTTTCTTACCACTTGCCTCTGCTTCTCCAGTAGCCACAATACACTTGATATCTACTGCATTCAGCAATACTTTTACAGCTTTGGCAATTCCCTCACACTGGGCTTTCTGTTTCGCAAAAACTCCTACAATATTATGTGAGAGAACTACTCTAGCTGGTTCGTCCATGTCTGCGCCTTTAAAATCATATTTCACATTTTTACAGAACCAGTCATGGACTCTTACTTCTTTCTCATAATCTGTGCCTTCTGTCAGTCTTAACTGTGCAGCCAGATTATTCACTGCGTTTTCTATGTTACGGTTGTACTTTCGAACAGTTTCCCTGCTGTAAAAATACTGTGGACAGATTGCTGTATGACCAAATGCATCCGTCGCCCAGTTACACGCAGATTGATTGACATAGTATATCAACGGATTATCCCTTGTCATTGCCCGGAATATTTTGTTGAATACTTCTTTTGATAGCTGCCCTTTGATTGGAATAGGAATGACATCCTCATGAGCCATCAGCCCATTGTAGAAAGCCTTGTAAACCGCCTGCTCCTGCTTATTCAGTTGTGCATAATAGTAGCGATCTACAATCACATCCGCTTCCTCCGTTATTTGTCTACATAAGCCATAACCACAGTGACATCATCACCACATCCAAGCTCACTCGTCTCCTTGAGCCACTTTTCAAGATTATCTCTTACTGCCTCGTATCCATGCTCGCCAATCATTTTATAGTACTCTCTGCAGGTTTTATGAAACTCCTCTTCGTTCACAAAACTGTTGGAAAATCCATCTGTCGAAAGCATATATAAATATGGCACATCATCTGCTGCATTCTTTCTCCTTACGGACGCTACCGATTTTCTCCATGCATCCGGTTTGGATAGAGAATGTGTCTCTGTGCCAAGGAACTTCTCCGGTTCTACCAATGGAGAAATCTCATCATCTGTAATATAGTTGATGTCGCCATCACCTATCTGAAATGAGAATACAAAGGTATCTGTAATCAGCATACCCAGAAGTGTAGTTCCATACAGAGAGTAAACCTTTTTCCAGTCGGTATTACCTTCTTTGTCTAATACGCTGCCATCTTTGTTCTTATAAAATGATTGTTTTACTCTTGCCTGCCATTCCTCACATATATCCTGTGCGAAGCGCATATCGCCTTCTCTGTTCAGAAATGTTACCAGATTCGTAAGACCATCCTTTTCTTTTCCATAATTGAGCAGATAGTTTTTCATTACTGTGCAGAAAGTATTTACCGCAATCAAAGAACCTCTGTCGCTTCTGGGGCACTTTGAACTGCCATGTCCATCTGCTACAGCTATAATCGTAATCTTATCTGAAATTTTTTCTATCTTGCAGTTATCTTGAAGAGGTAATCCATTCTTTTCGTGAGTAGCGCCTTTTACACTTTTGCCAAATACATAACGCTTCATGAAATCCCTCCTTTTTACCAAACTGCTCCATCGTCAAAGTCATCCGGACTAGGAATATTACTCATATCTATAACAAGTGGTGCTCCTCCATTTGCAGGTGCAAAAGGATCTCCACTGCCTGCAGGTGTAGATACTGCGTCAGCATTCATAGGTTTGCTTGCTGGAGCGGATACCATAGATGCAGTTGTAGACGCCCATTTAATCATCTTTGCAAGTGCAGCTGCATTATTTGCCTGTAATATCAGTTCTTTGTTACCTGTGAAGTCTTCAAGCACATCATCATCTGCATCGGAACCGATAGAAATCGCAATCTTAACTGCTTTCTTGAACCAAGGAAGTGCTTTTAACTTATTCAATCCATCCTTGTAAGAATCTGTTGGCTGTCCATCAGACAATAAAACAATTACCGGCGGCAATGCTCGTGTTGGCATTGGTGGAATAGAAAGCTGTGCTGCCAGTAATTCAAATGCTTTTCCCATCTCTGTTACACCATATGCTTCCAAAGGATTCCATGAATATTCCTCAACCGGTACAGGCTTTGCAGTAAGCCAGCTTGCCCCGGATGAAAATTGAAGTGCCCTAATAAGCAGCTGTGCATTTGGGTTATTATCCGCAGCTGATGCCATCTCCGGGATACACTCCTCAATAGCTGTATTTACCACTTTCATCTTTCCGTCATAAGACATTGAACCCGAACAATCCACTACCCAAAAGAAATGAATCGGTCTGCTTGCCAGTTCTCCACCCGGTCTTTGTAAATCTGCCATAACAATTTCCTCCTTTTACTTGAACTCTCCGACTGACTCGGAGAAATGTATTTTCACGCCTGCTGCAATACCTGCTGTCTTTCCTACTTCAACAGGAATCTGTGTTCCATCCGCTTTTTCATAAGTCCAGTTTAATTTATCTTCATTGCGGATTCCCCATAATGCAGGGTTCTTTGGATTCTGAACTACTTCTCCAACTACTGTTTCCATATCAAAATCACTATAAATGTGATGATGTAACAGCTTACTGTTCTGATTTAGTACCACGGTATTCTTTCCAATCACAATCCTTGTTGGTACTTTCACTGTCTGCTGACAATTCCAACATGTATGTGCCACACCATTTGCTTCCAGACTTTCATCATAGAAAACACTTGCACCACAGGTGCATTTCATCAACCCACTCATCATATTTGCAAACAGGTTCATCCATTCAGGCTCCGTTACACGCTTGCTTGGATTATTAAGTCCGACTGTAAAAGATTTGATAAACAGTTGGCGCAGCTGTTCCGGATATAACGGCCAATAAATATTGGCGTTATCATGGATTCCCGGTACTGGTCTGTTTGTCTTATTATCCGGATCAAATATAAAAATAGGATCAGTTCCATAGAGTTTTACTCTGGCTGCCATATCCATACACTTGATACTAGCTTCCTGCTTGCCTTCCAATGGGTGATTTACCATAAAGAGGTAAAACAGCAATACCGCTAATGAATATCTGTCCGTATCCCTTGATGGTCTCGCTTCACCTCTTACAATCTCAGGTGCCATAAATCCCGGTGTACCAAGCACTCCACCCGGTTTACTGTTACCATATGATACATTATCATTGTCGCAAATCAAGACATCTCCGTTATCCGGATTAAAGAAAAGATTTCCAAATGAAATATCCTGATACTTTGCCCCGGCAATATGTAGATTTCGATATCCTTTTGTAAGGTTAAATGCTGTCCTGCATATAACATAAAATGATGGATTTACACGATTCTTCATCAAATCCACTATGCTCTTATAATTCTTTGGACGAAGCGGCATGATATATCCAAACAAGTTTCCCTGTGACGGAACAATCAGTTCCATCGGCCAGAGAAACGAACTATCCGGTGCTCCCTTTGCAATAATCTCTTCCAATAATTTCTTCTGCCGTGCTGTAGCACTTCCCTTGAAATACCATTTCAACGCATAATGCTTTCCATCACATTCCACATCATAGACTTCACCTTGTCCACCGGCACCCAGAAGATTCACTACAGTATACTTATTTCCGCTTTCCGAAGTAAGTATTGTTCCGTTTTTTAACTGTCCCTCCATTATGGAATCTGCCTCCTTTGCTTCACAAGCTGTAATACTTCATATAATAGATTTCCATCATCAACATACATATTGTATGTTTTACTGCCAAACTGCAGTTCACAGGCATCTACATACGGAGTTACCGCTGTTAGATATCTATATGTTTTATCAAACCCCTTTTCAGAAGCTTGAAATACAATTCTCTGATTAGTCACATACAGGATTCCCCGATGCTGTACAAGCTCACCATGCTCAATAGGCTTCGCCACCCCCACATTCCAACGATTGCCTTTCAACAATCCAGGTGTACTGTGTCCCACATGCCGGTATTGCTTTACTACCTTGATTTCAAGGTTGATTGCTTTATCAATATAATGGATTTTCTCATCACGCTTGAGAAATAAGCTGTCTGTATTCAATATCGGTAATCTTCCTGCACAGATCTCGTTCTTCGCAGCTGTAGGAAGTATGGAATTTATCTTAGGTGGCTGATTATTGCCAAATATTGCATCCAATAAGCCCATACATATCACCTCTTTCCTGTATTCTATCGTAATTTCATGCTTTATGTGTCGCATCGCTGGCGACATTATACCAGCTGATACTTAATCTTATTCTTCTTGCAATACTGCTCTGCAAAAGAGCCAAATGAGCATTGCACGATAAACATATCATCTGTTCCCGTAAAAGCATCCTGACCAATCTGCTGTACACTATCTGGAATTATAATAAAATCAAGACTGGAGCAGCCGAAAAATGCACGTTCACCAATCGCATTCAGTTTTTCATGCAGCTCCACCTTTTTTAAGCCACTACAATTCATAAACATCCGATCAGTTATCCTTGCAATGTTATCCGGTATCCTAATATGCTCCAGCGATTGGCACTCTGCCAATAAATCATCACCTATCCCAAATACACTCTTTGGAATATCCAGTGTCCGTAAACCTGTTCCTTTAAAGGCTGCATCTCCGATTGTCTTAAGCAGTATCGGCAAGGAGATTGATTTTAAGCTGTTACAATTCTCAAAAGCTGAGTTTTCAATCTCTTCTACGCTGACTGGCAATACCACCTGATGTAATTTCTCACAGTCAGAAAAAGCATTTAACCCTATGTATTTAAAATCTTCCGTCAGAATTGCCTCTTCTATGGAAGATTTGCTAAACTGTTATCCGCAATCTCTATAACATTTTCATTGCCAGACCTATTTTGAAATATAATCGTCTGGTTCTTATCTCCAAGGAATCCTGTTACAGCCAGTCCGTTGCCTCTGCGACTTTTCTCATATACAAATAAATCTCCATATGATTTTCCCGAAGATGACTTATTATCTTTTATCGCCGGACCACCACCCTGCTTCTGCACTGATATGTCACAGGCTTTTCCCAATACTTTATTACCATAACAAGAACACCATACTGACACGACCCAATCTGCATTCACTCTGCTGATGCCATAGTCATCCATCAACTGCTTCACATACCGGAAAGCAAATGTATTATTAAGCAGATTTGCCTTCTGAATATCCTGTGCAATTCCCATGTTGTATGCCATGAGAATCAGATTGATATTCTTTGCATCTTCCGGAAATATATCTTTCACCAATGCAGTAAACTGTCGCTTATCATCTATTGAATTTTCATACTGTCGAAGCATTGCTTCAAAATCCTGCTCAAAAATACGCCATCACCCTCCATGAGTTGTCGAACCTACCACTTTAATTTCTAAATTATTAGCCAAATATTCATCATACACATTAGATAAATCTTGTGTTATTCTTTCTATTTCTCCAGTAAGAGTTCCTCTTTTTACAATATCAAACAATTTCTTTCCTTTTTTGTTGACTTCATTGATAGCCAAATCACAATATTCCATTTCTTCGCACTCGTCACTATGTAATATAACATCCTCAAAGCTTGGAAATGACACTATTTCATCTATGGCTTTATCTTTAAAACCAACCTTGTCCAATTTATATTTATCGGCATAAAACATTGCTGTTATCAAAATAAGATACAAACTCTGATATATTTTTTTATTTCTGTATAAAATTGTAGCTATCAATAATTTCATTATTTTTATGTATGTATAGCATTTTATGTTTATTATCTCAATATTTTGTTCTTTAATTGCCTTGTCAACTATTGCATACACACCTGGAAACAATCTGTCTATATTCTTTTCCAAAAAATCATGTTCATCTATTTTCACAATTTTCTTAATCAGATTGTCTTCCACATTTTTTTCATCAAATAATTGTTCAGCATTTTTAACTATTTCATCTCTTTCAGTATTATCAGATAACACATAAGCATATGAAAGAACATTAAATACATCATCCTTCAATTGATTCCAATCAACAAAATCTATATTCGCCGATATAAGTTCTTTTGCCGTAAAAAATAAATCATCATTTTCATATCCGACGCCAAATATATCTGCCCATTGATAAACTGCAACAATTGCATCTTCAATATTCGTTCCATATTCATAGTGAAATATTTGTGCTATTCTATATGCCTCTTGTTTTGTCAGAGATGTCTTTTTTGCAATTTCTTCCTCTATTCCTAAATCTACTGCTAAAGACATAAGATTTTTGACTTTTTTATCTTCATATAAATCAGCTATTATAGCTTTGAGTATTTTTTTATTTGATAAATTCTCTCTTATCATCTGCTGATTATCAATGTTTATCATATCTACTCTACTCCTAACGCTTTATACACTGCCTCTTCTGGCGAAGAATAAAATATCAAGCTAAACGCTCCCACCAAATCAGACGGAACAGTACCTAAATCTGCTGCCGATGTGATTGGAAGCAGAACTTTTTTTGCTCCACTATCAAGGCATACCTGCAATGTACTTGCCAAATCTTCTACCTTAATAAGTGTTCCACCGATACTAATCTCACCAAGTACCGCAAGACTGCTGATTGGAGGCTTGCTAAGTGCCGCCGATGAAATAGCAATTAGTGTAGGAAGTGCAAGATTTCCCGTCATTCCAAGTCCCTGCATATCCTGATAATTGATGATATAATCCTTAGTTGTTGTACTTATTGAACCCGATATTGCATTGCCATTTGCCTTCAGGTAATTAAATGCTGTATTGGTAGCTTCCTTTGGCTCTTTTCCGGAACCAATACCTGTGCAAGTCAATTTTCCATTTCCCGGCATCATCTGCGTTTCAAGACGATAGCAGCCTATCATTCCAGTCTTTGACTTTGATACTGTATATAAGCATCCCGGTTTGCCCATACCTTCAGGAATCATCTTTCCGCCGCCCTGCTCCGGTACAGTTACAAAATGCTCATCAAAACTATCATTGTCTATGTATGAGAAGTTCACATCATAGAACTCCATTCCACCAATCTTCTTAAGCTGCTCTTTTACTCGCCTACGAAGTTCAAGTGAAATATCCATAATCTCTGCAACTTCATCCTTGCTGACTTCTCCATCCGGATAAATCAATTTGATAAATCCGGAAATCAGCTTACGAACAGCAATTGCATCTCTCTGATTTAAGTTATTTCCTAATTTGAAATACTTCTCTGCTATATTGCTGTAATTATCCTTACGAAGCTCACGCATAAACTCTGAAAGATAATCTGTGATAAATCCATAATCATTTGTAAATGAATCCGGTCTGTACTTAGGGATCTCCCATCCCGGTATATATGCATGGAAACGGTCAAGGAACGCAGTATCAGTACCCATTTCAGGAGGAAATGGATCAAACAGACTTGATGTCTTCTGCAAAGTCTCCACACTCTGATTGATATTACCTACAAAGACCATAGATGCTTTTGCCTGTATCTCAGCCTTGCCACGGGAAAATGCACCTGATGCCATGTATCCCTTCATAATCTGGATACCATCTTTATCCTTAAACTTGATACCGGCAACCTCGTCAAATGCTACAACATCCCACATTCCGACAAGACCGACTGTATTGTTAGACATGTTATAAAACAGATTTGCAACAGTTGTCTGTCCACCAGCTACAAGGATACTGTTTGGAGAAATCTGCTCATATATGTATGATTTACCTGTAGAACGAGGTCCCAATTCACACATATTAAAGTTGTTCTCAACAAGCGGAATCATACGGGCAATCAATAACCATTTAGCTCTGTCAGAAAGCTTGTCCGGTTCCATACCAGTAGATCGAAGCAGAATATCCATCCACTCTTCCTTAGTAAATGCCTTACGACCATTCTTTACTTCATCCATATCCACATGCGGCATCTGAATCGGTGTCAGCTTTCTGATACGGATAGGCTGTGTATTCTTCTTGTCTTCCTCAATAAACTCATAATCAAGCTGAAGAATACACCAGATACCGCCACAAAGCAGGCGGTCATAATCTTTTACATAGTCAGCACTGATAGGAATATTCTTAATTCCAAGATTAGAGAATGTTGTCTCATATCTGTCTTCCTTGGTATTGAGTACTACTGTAATCCTGTCAATAACTGTATAACTGCCTCTCTCTCTAAGAAGCGACAATATCTTCTGTGCCTCATCTGGACGAACATAGTTATCACGCAGAATACGCTTCACATTGTCTACTCCCTCGTCAATAATCTCCTGATCATCAGAATTACAATACTGTCCGAGAAGATATTCCAATACATAGACCGGAACATTTGCTCCTTCACGAATTGATTTGGTCAAGTCCTTACGGACTATACGACCATCATAATATTGGCGGAGTTTTTTCTTGATAATATCTCTAGGATTCTCAATATCATACGCTTCCTTAATATTTATATCAGTGTATTTATCCATAATTACCTCCATATTTTATCTTTGAGATAGCATATTTTCTAAGGCATTGACTAACGCATCGATTGAACCTCTTTTATGCTCATCTAATACTGAATCCGCATCTTCTACAGGTATCAATTTTGCGACTTCCATTTTTACCTTTTTCTCAACAGCATCTGTCCATCGTTGTCCTTGAGATAAAAATACAGCCTTTACTCTATCTGACCATTTTTTACTATTTCTAAATGACGTCACTCCTAAATCTACCGAAAATTTATTTCTTATCGCCTCTATATAAAAATCTTTTTTAAGACAATCTTCAAACTCTGATATATTATTTCCATTACATATTGAATACTTTACATCACTTTCTGATAGCAAACCTTTTTCAATTGCCTTTTCCGCGGCATCATACCCTGCTTCATCTGCATCCAGAAATACAAAGTATCTGCATACATAAGATCTAAGCCTAGATAGTTCATAGTTTAAGTTTGTCGCTCCTGCAAGCGGTTGTATCACCAATTTATTTTTTATAAGTGCATCTTTTATAGTAGGGCTCAATGATGATAAAATTTTATTTAATGCTATCTTATCATCCTCTCCTTCTACTACCAATACATGACTTGCATTAATCAAATTATCCTCTGGTAAAACACCTAATAATTCTCTAATCTCCTTAATATTTTTTGCTGGTTTAGCAGTGCCATGATCTACAATAATATTATTTGATATATTATTTCTTTGAACGAATAACGGATTATGCGTTGTTATAATTACTTGATGATTTTCTGAAATACCCTTTATTACATTTACTAAGCTATGTATGGCTTCTGGATGCAAATGTGACTCTGGCTCTTCTATTGCAATTATTGATGCACCTATCTCATTTTTCGATTCCTTTAGTATCGCTAATGATACTAAACTTTTTATTCCATCTCCCTTATAAAGAATACTTGTTGGCGTACCATCATTTAGAATTACATCTACATCGTTTCTAAATCCGCGCCATACTAATCTTCTTCCTCTAGATCTTATTTCCACGTTTGTAAGCTGTGGTAAAAATTCTTGCAAAGGTGCTAATATTCTATTTGCAATATCGTTATATACTGCTTCTTGTAAATTGTAAATTGTTTGTTCTGCGGATTTATACTCTTCATTATCATATAACTTTGATAACTCTGTAGATATTAGTCTATGTATAACATCCATAGCCATATCTTCTGTTCTTACTGCCTGTATATAATTAATGGCAATTCTCTCACATATAAATGCAGTTACTTTTTCTGATTTATCATTAAATGAAGAAGATCCTTTCTTTGGAACTGTTATTTTAGCTCTATTATCTCGTCCATATTTAAGTTCAATCGGTATATCCTCATTACTTCTAATTCCGGTTGTCCTAAAAAATTCAGTATTTTCATCATGATTCAATCTAAAATTCAATCTAAAAACAGAATCTAGGTTATTCTTTCGTTGTTGCAATTGAACTGGAAAATCTCTTTGCCAATCATACAAACGTTCATGTACATTTGCATGATTAGCA
The DNA here is from genome assembly GCF_003480025.1 of Clostridium sp. AM46-21. Lineage (NCBI taxonomy): Bacteria > Bacillati > Bacillota > Clostridia > Eubacteriales > Clostridiaceae > Clostridium > Clostridium sp. AM46-21. The sequence goes on along the minus strand of NZ_QUIB01000019.1, from coordinate 57,240 downwards.
TGTTGCATCATTGTTTCCATCGCAACATTTAGTGCCATAAGTATGTTAGATTTTCCTTCATTATTTCTTCCAACTAACACTGTAATATTTTGAAGATTTATTTTATGTGCCTTTGTTATACTTCTATAATTTGTAACTGAAAAATTTACTAGTTGCATTTTTTCAACTCCATATCCTAACGTAATTTAAAACCCAAAATCATCCACAAACGCAATATCAATCATAAACTCATACTGCTGCAAGATATTCTTCTCATCATTTGCATCTGCCAACACAAGATAATACTTATCTCCATACTTATATTCTCTTGATTTCAAAGTGAACTTCTCATGGAAGGTTCTCTTCTCCGGTGCTTCTTCCCTGCTATTTGCAATCATAGGTACATCAAATGAAATCTTTTCGCCATCTTCCGTAGTAAAATAAGCCACGATGCTTCTTGCTTTCATGGTGTCTGTGACTTTCTCTGTCTGGATAAAATCAAAGTATGTAATAAGATTTGTCACCTTACGGGTAACAGATGTCAAGACAACATCCACATAATCGTATGCCACACCTCTGGTATTCGTTGTAAGTTCAATGACTGGAACTATCATCTCCTGCAAGGACGTACCACCATGTACATAGTTCTGTCCACCTCCGGCAACCTTGAAAATATCTGCTCCTATCGGAGTATCTACATAGAGTTTATTAAGATACGCCATTGTTCTTGCCATGATTCCCTGCTCATTTACTGCATCTTCTGTAATAAGGAATCTCTTGTTTGTATAAATGCATTTATCCTTTGGATATGACACCTTGTCAAACTCCTGTAATCTGTCTCTCTTATATAAGAAGCCATGATCTGCAGTAATAAAAAACTTTGGTGCTGATACATAACCAGTCAGTTTCTTAACCAACTTATGTATCTCTTCTATAGCCTCTGCACAAGCATTAAAGACCTCATTCTCACTTGCTGGCTTATCTCCTCTTGCATCCACCTGATTGTGATAGATGTACACGATATTCTTGCCCTGAATCAACTCCCTGATTCGAGTCTGATTAGCATTTACCACTTCATCAAATGACAAAGCCACATTATTTTCATTATAAGATTTCAGTATCTTGTCTCTCTGCTCCATACTTGCACACGCCTGTCCATCAACAGTCACATTCAAGTTGCCATCCACCTGCATCTCTTTATGTGGAAGCAGGCTCGCCATTCCTACTGATGTAACAGAAGGCAGGCAGCTAAGCATACACTCCATCTTCGGTGTACACTTCTCATCTAATTCCAATCTGCCGAAAAGTTCCTTTGCACACTCATACCGAAAAGCATCGGAAATAATAACAATGACTCTCTGCTTTCCATCGTAGCCTCTAAGATAATGCTTATAGAAATCTTCCTGCTTAGGCAAGTCTGTAGCATTCATTACCTCATTTGTGAAATTTTCATTCCACTTCGGTGTTATCTTCTGCAAATATGTATTCGCATAAATATTCTCTACTCTCTGTCTTACATCAGAGAATTTACTGTTATCTTCAATTTGGTCATATGCATAATAAAACCATCTATAATATGAATCTATCAAATAGGACTCTTTCTGATAATTTGCAACCAATGTCTTAATATCACTTGAAAATTCCATAAGTGATACAGACTTCATCATCAAATACGCATACTTGATAGTCGTATATTCATTCTTGTATCTTTCGCTATAATGATATGCCTTAGACATTCTCTGATCAGCTACCTGTGCAATGTTAAGTCCATCAATCTGTGCATCTAAAATCTCATCATTTAACTGTTCCAATGCCCAATCAATAATAATGTCATCTAACCCGGCAAAAGCATCACAAGCGAAAACATCCGCCAACTGGAGAGAACTGTCTTTTTTCTTCTCTACATCTTTCTTTAATCCATCCTGTATTCTGGTCACAAAACGCAATGATTTATCTATTCTATCTACCAGTTTGTCATAGTCATCCCGATAATTCACATTGTCCATGATATTACGGATAAAGACCACAACATCATTGCGTTTCTTAAGAATATAAGACCTCATTGCTTCCGGGACAGTAGCTTTTAATGTAGATGATGCATAAGTTAATATCATGCAAGCAGACAAATCATCTATGTTTGGCTTGTCTGACTTATATCCAAAGAATTTTTCGCAAAGTTCCCAGAACTTGTCGGTCAATCTATTATCATCCAATGCCTTAAAATACTTCTCATTGTCACCGAGCATCATCTGCTTAACTACTTCCTCAAAATTTGGAGTCTTTACATCCGTGAGTACAGCAATCAAACCAATATCAATTGTCTGAGCATTGTAATGATCAATTCCAAGTTCCTTGAACTTCTCAATACGATGTTTATTTTTCCAAAAATTGCCATACTGTGATAAATGCTCCTTAAAGTGATTATCAATACCAATCTCCTGAGACATCTGCGATACTCTGTCTGTATAATAAGGTGTTGAGTAATAATACATATCTGCGAGAGGATTCTCTGCATCACTTGGCTTTGCAAAGGCTGCATAGACAAGATATTTACTCTCTTTATCCTCTTCGTTTAATAGATACTTTGAATAGAGCCAGTTTGTACCATCAAGAATGTGCAGCTTTACATCACCAAGCTGCAGTTCAGATACCTCATCCTCATATTCACCTTTATCATCAAACCAGAATATAATTCTTGTCTCTGACTTGGCAAATTCTGTATTTAATTGATCCTGTATGTTCTGTAAATCCATATTTCACCTTCTAATCCATTTGAGCAGATAGTCTCTGCACAAATATTTTTATTCAGCCTATGCTAATAAGTGTCCGATAAATGATCACTATTGGTCACTTATCGAACACTTTGTATCCGATAACCCCCAAAGTGTCCGATAGTGTTCAATAAAGTGTTCGATAAATAGTAAGGTGACCACTAAATCACATATTTAGTTGCCGGTCCATTTCCAATCTTCGTAATCAATCCTTTTTCTATCATCTTATCAAGTAATTTTCTTGCTCCTGTCTTTGACTTATAACCACCTATATCAGCAGCTTTTTGGGAAGAAATACTTCCATTCTGCCTGATATATTCAAGTATTTTATCTTCTTTTGACACAACAGTTGCTTTTTCCTGATTTGTATTTTCATTTCTGATATCAGCAGCTCCCGGAATATATACCACTTGTCCAACTTCAAGCTTTAATGTTACTCTATCACTGCGTTCTGAGAAATCAAATTCCGGCTTCTTCCAGTTTTGTTCTGCCCATGCAGTCATAATCTTATCGACACCACTTCCGGCACGCTCACCGACATTTACAAACCCAAACATTTTTAAGATATTCGGATTTCGTGGATCACTATTGCCACCTGCATAAAATTCCTCTTTCGTCACCCTGATAGTACCTGGATTGGAAATGCTAAGTTCTTTACCCTTTTTAACAACGAGGATTCCTCGTCTACCATAATAATTTGCATGTGCTAGTGCATTTGCCAATGCTTCTTCCAATGCATCATGCACATCCACTCTGTCTACACGATATCCATTTCGCCTATTTGCAAATGGAACTGCTACATCATCGTCCATTCTGGTGCGCACCTTGCAAAAGAAATCATATATATTACCGCTCCAATCACCTTCGTTTGAATGTGTCCGGAATAACCAGCGTACAGCTTTATCATCACATTTCTCACGATAATCCAGAAAATAGTTAGGAAAAACTTCAGTAATATGATAAGCCTCTCCAAAGAATAAAAGTCCTGCTATCGTTGGAGATAACGTACCATTTTTATTCTTCGCTGCTGCCCTTAATTTCATAAGGAACTCGTCATTTTCCAAAGCATTCCATGGATGACCACTGTGAAGCTGTTCGAAAATAATTCTATAGCCTTTTATCGTATCCTGATTCAGCACATCCAATCCAAACTCATCCAGCACTTCCACATCACCAGATACATCTCTCTGGTCTGCAAACATAGCCCGGACTGCCTCTTCGGTACAAAGGAAATCTCCTTCATAATCTCTCTTGTAAGTACCCTTCATCGGATCTGTCCCGATGTATACCGGCTTATCATGTCTGTCTGCTGCTGGAACATCAATTCTTAGTATTTTCTTTTCTCCGACAGCCACAGGTCTGACATGATGATTCAGTAAGATGTTCTTTGATACTTTATTTCTGTCATTCAATGTACTCCAAAAGTCTTTCTGATATTTAACAATCTGCTTGTCTGTCAGTCCTTCAACAGTAAAAGAATCTCTGTGTTCCCTAATTCCAAGCAGAATCGTGCCACCATTTGTATTTGCAAAAGAAGAGTAAGTCTCCCATATGCTCTCTGGGAGTCCACCAGTTGCCAATTTACATTCTCGCTCATGATTTTCTCCAAGATTCAACTCGTTTAATATTTCCTGCTTTATCAATAATAAAACCTTCCTTTACTTTAAAATAATTGGTCACTTTGTCATTTATAACTCATCATCTTCAAATAAATTATTGTCTAAAAAACTTCGTACCAGTTTTCCAAATTCAGTTATTCTTACACATGGCTCCCTATTCAAGTCAAAAGCTATACTTGGATCTTCCTTACTTCTAATTCCTGAAAATATATCATCTATGGCACTTGTTTTACTTGGTGATTCCACTTCCATCATTAGTCCGTAACCAATTAATCTTTCCGTAATATGATAATCAATGTCGCCTTCATCCATTATTATCAATGCCTTATAGTCTGCAATAAAAACCCTTGAATTTAGGTCAGATAATTCACAAAATACATTCCAACTAATTTTTCCATCTATATATGAAGCATACATTCTCGCTAATATACCAGACTTAACAGTATCAATATTACAATCCAATAGATAAATAACCCTGCTAAGCTCTTTTTCTGCAAATTTAGGATTTTCCATTTTTTTCTTATAAGCTTCTACTTTTTCTGGCGATATAGTGTTTCTCTGGAATTCATAAACAAATCTCAAAGTTTGCTTGAGCAAATTTCTGTCTCTAATAGCCACTCCTGTCTTGCAAAATGCCACAATAGATTTTGCAATTGGAACCTCCGCCAATATATCATTGTTAATTGCAGCATCTATACCCATTTCTGAAAAATCTAATGCTATATCCTTAACATTGTCATTAAACAGTGTATTTTTAAAATCAGGTACTAAATTCATATGTCACCTCTATATCTTTGCCAACAAATCTACTTTTAATGCCTTCTTACCTTCCTGTGCCACTTCCACACCTTGAAATTTCGCATAATTCACCTTTACACCATCATCCAAGTCAATCTCGATTCTCTGATTGGCTACATGAGCAATTGCTTCGTCATATATCTTCATCTCTGCAAGCTGCTTTGTGTACTTTGTCACCGCCTTTGTAGCCTTAGATTTCTCTGATGATGTTGTTGCATTATCAATAGTATACTGGGCACTTTGCATTGCGGTTTCCACATATTTCTGTGCCTTGTGCAGATAATCTGTTCTTACTCTGCCGACTGTGTCTGCATCATAACGATGCATATAAATAAGTGCTTTAAAGCCATTTTGTTTTCCACTGTCAAACAGCCAATAAATAGGACGCTTCTGATACATTTTTATATGATCTTTAATGAAATCGGTTACAAAATATTCCCTTATTATTTCACGTCCTGTTTTTCCTTTATTTCCAAGTGCATTAGCAATATATTTAAGATTATCTTCCAGAGTATCCTCGCCATATACCAACTTGAGCCACTCACAGAATTTTCCTACAATATCATCTAAGAAATACTCTTCATCGGTAATTGGTATGCAATTATCTTTATCAATAAAACAATCATCATTCAGTATTGTTTTACCTATTTGCGTTAATCCTCCTTCGTTAACAGAATATCGTCCAAACATACATCCAACTGCATATGAAATAAGTCCTTTAATTTCTCTTTGTAAATCAGCTCTGTGTACTGAAATATCTTTCTCATCTACCTCAACACTTACCTCACCATTTAGACCATAAATATCAGTAAAAATCTTATTAAGTTCTTCTTCATTATTTTTCAAACTAATATAGCGAACATCACATTCTCTTGTCCATATATCAAAGGCTTCCTTAATTGTTCTTACTGAATACTTAACCAATGGGTGTTGTTTAAAATCCCATGAGATTTCAAAAGAATCCCAATCTTCCTTACACATTTCAATATTCTCTTTTACAATTTTCTCTACCCTGTTCTTATACTGATTGCTAATAATTATAGGTACTCTTGACATAGGTCCTTCGTGATAATCAAGTGTTGGAGATAAAACAAGCAACATATTACTAACAATTGAAGTATTCATCAAACCTAAAATATATAACAAATTGTTTCATCTTTCATAAAGCAAACAGACCCTTTACTCTCAAACAAAAAACCTTTCGGACTATACCTCATAGATAATTTACCGCTTGTTAATGAACTCCATGTCATACCCTGTCTAAAATAGAATTGTGGATTTCTTATAACCGAACCTTTAAATTCCGTCATTTCTTTTCCATCAAATTCCCAATTTGCTAAATAGGTGTTATTCCCATACCATCTTCTAAAAGCTCCTCCTTTATTGCATGGAAACCACTTTTTATTGGACTTACTTGCCTCTTCTCTATCTGCCATGTTGAATCCAATTTTTGTAAAATCCACTTCATGCCAAAATCTTAGAAAAGTATCATTGTTTCCTGTTGCAAATCCTTGTTTTGGATATCCATAATCCTCCAATAAAGATGATGAAAAAGCTTTTAAAACCTGTTCTCCAACCCAATATGCAATAGGTGTTCCTGGAATTTGCATAAAATCTTTCTGATTTGTCTCATAAAAATAGCCACACTCTTTATTGGATAGAGCCTCCAAAACTTTTTCTTTTTGAACTTGCATTCCACCTTTAAAGTCTGATAATCTAAAGCACAATGAGCTTTCATTCGATTTTTCATTTTTCAACACAAATGAACAGATCGGTACAGTTGCTTCTTCAAATGCGGAATATTCCATTTGAATCAAGGATGTTATATGTTTTGAATTAATTATGTATCTTCTTAATGCTTCATACGTTTTTATAAACATCCAAACAAACGGAGTCATAAATGCAGAATAACCATTTGCCTTACAATATCCAAAATTACGATATATGAATACACTAAACAAATCACCCGAATATTCTTTGTAATAATCAATAACAAATTTTTTCAGCTGTCCTTCCAACTTATTCATGTAAGGTGGATTCGTGCAAACTACCGCATATTTATTGCTCATAATTTCAGCTTGTTTTGTAAGTTGAAACATTAATGGAAGCGTTCCATTAAGCCATTCTGTTGATAAAAAATTAAGCTGTCCTGCACTTTTCTCAATATCATTTAGGTACATTCTAAAAGAATCGTAGTCTTGCTTTTCTATTGTTTGTAATGTTCCTATTTCACGAGCATCTTTGTAAGCCTTTACAAGATAATCACCAATTTTGTTTTTTTCTTTATTATTTGTTAAACCGTCACATTCAAATTTATCTATAGAATTACTTTCTTCTGCAATTGCAAGATGGTTTTTTATTCCCTGTGTAAGTGCTCTTCGATTATAACTACGTGCTTTCATCATTACTGCAAAATATGCTAACTGATACGCACGTTTATCAATATCCATACCAAAAATATTATTTTCAACAATATTTAATGCAGCATCTCGATCAGAATAACCTCCCTCTCGATAGATTTCCATAAGTACGTCAAATGCATATACAAGAATATGTCCGCTACCCATACAAGGATCAAAAAATGTCAAATCTGCAGGACTTACCTTTTCATCAACATACTGTATCTCTCCATTTTTAGGTGTAACAAAAAATTCCAGTTTCTCCGCCAATTTACTCTGTGGATTTCTTTCAATCCAATATCTGCCCAAAGAATTGTCTACCATATATCGTACTACCCAATCAGTAGTAAACAGCTGAGTTGCTGCTGGTATATCATCTTTCTTTATTGTACCTTTGTAAATATTGACAATTTCGTCATGCTTCTCCGAAATATAATACTGATACAACCATCCTATTATTTCTACTTGTCCCTCTTTTTCGACATTAAAATCATCTTCCTCAATATCATGAATAAGATGATAAATTATCCCATCTTTATCCGTATATGAAAGTGTAAGCAATGGTTCCATATAATCTTCATTGCCTTCAAATAAACCTGGTAATACCTCGTGCAATAAATTACACTGTTTAAGGAAAAGCTTTCTAAACAATTCATCTTGAGAACCATTCATCTTGGCATCAATGATTTCTTCTCTTTCTTTATCCGTGAAATCCCAGTCAATATCCGGAGCCATTGTTACTACATCTGGCTCATTCTTTCCTTCTTTTTCAGAAGAAAGCACACGAACTCTTACAGGATACATATAGTCGTTCACTTCCATAAAACGGATAGCACAGATTCTGTTAAACCATGTATATGCCACTTCTTCCACTACTGCTTCAAAGCCTCTTGCATGAATCTGGTCTACCAGTTTTCTTCTCTGCTCACACTGTTTTTTGTTAAGTGTTACCTCTGTTCCTGCTGCTGTCTTGTATACCTCAAAATCTGCACCTTTTGTGATTGCTTCACTGCAATTATCCTGTGTAATTCCAAGCATACCAGCTTTATCCGTAACGGATGCTATCAGCTTATTTCTTGCATCTATTGCAAATTTCTTAATTGCATTTTTGTTCATGTGCTATATCCTCCAATCAAGCTTATCAGCTCAATGTAATTATTGTGTCTTCTTCCAGTTCATTCATAAGCTTCTGCTTCATCTCGGCAAGAAACTTATCAATATCCTGTTCTGTCTCTATCGAATATGTTCTAGCCCCTGCCACATTGCTGATGGATACATTCTTACGTCTCTTTGTCTTTACTTTCGTAGGTGCAGGTGTAGGATTAATCGGATCTTTACCAGGTACTACCGGTGTAACAGGTGGTTCCGGTGCAGGCTGATGTGCCCTCTCATATTCATCTATCTCATCCAGACACTTGATTTTTAAAGTATCACTTTCCAGCTTGATATTCTTAATTGCAGCAATATCACTGGATGTTCTGAGTTTCTCCCAGATTTCATCAAATCTCTGATTGATACGAGGACGGAGCACTTCCGCAAATGGCTTAGTATCCAATACCTCTTTCACTTTAAGGAAGTCGTCATGTACTAATGGATCCATGATAGCTGCTTCCTTTTCAAGCAATTCCATATGAAGCTCTTCAAATCTCTTATTTAATTCCGGTAATCTCTGGATCTTACTGAAAGGCTTGCTGTCCTTTACGATAGTCTCTATCTCTTCGACTACCTTTAACAGCTCCTGGTCACTTACATAAGTCTTGCTGTTTCCAAAATATGCAAGATTCTTTACTGCCTCTTCAAAAATCTTTTTCTGATCTCCCTTAAAGAAATCAAATACAGGTGCAGTATCTTCTGCATCATCAAGCAGGTCATCTCTCTTCTTATCTACTGTCTTGAAGAACTCTGTAGGCTCATTGATATCAAGGATTTCAGCAAGTCTCTTTCCAGCCTCTTCCATCAGTCGCTTGCAAGGATATTTTGGATTGATTCTGTACTCTACAAGGATGTCATCGTATACTTCGACTTTATCCTTTGCTCTGCTCTTGAAGCTGCTCATAATTTTGTCATCATCATCGCTGGATACAGTAAATCCGAAATAATCCTTCATAACTTCTTTTGCGGAGCGAATCTGACCATCCGTTGCTCTTTCTCTGATGTCTATCAGGAGTTTCTCTACATATTCACGCTTTGTAATATATCTGACCAATTCATCCGAATTCGTTGAAAGCAATGACATACTCTGGCTGTTAAGAGTAAGAGATACTCTTCCCAGCTTGAACAGCATTGCAACAAGCCACTGCACATCCTTTGGATCAAATCCATAAGGTGCTGCACCAAACTTATCCTGTAATGACTTGAGGGATGTCTTCATATGTCTGGCATTATTTAATCCAATTACCTGTACCACTTCCTCTAAAGCAAGCTTATTTGGTGTGGTGTCACTTGTGCCAAGGAAGCTCATCTGACCATCACTATGCTTAAAGATGGCACTGATATCTGAAAGCTCCGGTGCTGTCTCCATATAGGTAAGCTTATTGTATTTCATTGCTACAAGCTTACCAAGTGCTTCATTAATTCTTGTTGCTGGCTCCTTAGCTGAAATGGTTGCCTTATCGCCATTTACATAGATGTCTGCATTCTTTAATGCATCTTCAATAAAGATTCGGATTCTGTCCTTCTTCTCAATACGCTCATCCTCCTTTGCCCTGCGGATGCTGTCAAAGCTGCCTCTGGCTCCGGACGCATTTTTATTAAGGAATTTATATATCTTAATGGATTCTGTAATCTCATCAAGGAATGTGCTGTCATTTGGCAGCTTCACAATCACACTGCTTTCCTGCGCTGAGAGCAGACGAAGTGCAGAGTCTGCATAATCTCCGCCATAAGGTGTGATAACTGTCACTCCGATATCGTTAGACTGATTGCCCTTGAAGAATCGGTCATCCACCTTCTGGTTGAATGGGAATAAGTAACGGCTGCTATAACGGTATTTCTTCTCTGTATAGATTTCCTCAAAGATAACTGTAGAAGCCTCTCCGATGATTTCTCCCATCTCTACCGACTCATTATTGATAGCATTATTGATTTCCTGCTCTTCATTAGTCAGGAAGATGTATATTTCACCATTCTTCTGTACAAGCGTCTCTTTAATCAGCTTCTTTAATGATTCTTCAATCTTAGAACGGACTTCAATTCTGTCATCATCAATATTTGAAATCATAAGTGTAGTAAGGTTATCCACATTTGCCTTGATTTCCTTGACATATTTAATCATAAAGAGAACTTTCAAAAGCTCTACATCGAACTCATCCAGCTTACTGTTATTCTCTGCATCTGAGATTACCTGACTGTGCTGGTGGTCAATAAACTTATGTAACGGATCATAGAAGAAGCTAAACGGAACCAATACCCCATCCTCTTTATCCATTACTCTGATTGCTGACTCCTGGAACAGTGCAAGCATAGAACGTGACTGATCAGACAGATGCTTTCCACTTGCGCCATGTGTTCTGATGGCAGTAAGTACCTGTCCCAAAAGATTAAACTGATATGGTATGAACGGATAGCAGTCTGCAAAATCTGCCTTATCTGCATACAACTTCTTGTCTGCTGTATCCGCTGTAAACGTAATAAGATTCTTGATAATAGATTCTTTCTGCTCATAGAAAAGTCTGAGAGTCTGTGTTGCAGTTTCATTCTTTGCAAGCACACGCTTACGGATTACTTCATCAACATTGGATGCAGAAAGAGAAAGTCTTGTATCAAAACGTCCCTGAATCTTAGAGAAATCATTTCCCTTTGTCTTTGTAATAGAATCAATATCCTCCTGACTTGTTACGATAACCCATGCCTTACCTTTGCAGGCTGTTCCAAGGTCTTCCACGATTGTCTGGAGGTTGAGCATAAGCTGTGTATCATCTGCAATATACTGACCGATTTCATCCACTAAGAAGATAACGTGATGATTTGGACCTTTCTTTGCACAATATTCCTGCACAAGTGATACAAACTTCTCGATGCTAAGGTCATAGTTACCCTTTGCATTCTTGCACCAGTTACGGGCTGCCTCCTCACTCATGAAATCCATCTCAACTAATGTCTTTACTACTTTATCCTGAATAACTGCAAATGCCTGTCTCTTTTTCTCCCAAGGTGCTCCTGCATTTGCCTCAAACTTCTCTTTGAACTCTTCAAATCTGCCTTCGTTATCCAACTGACGTTCAAATTCTGCAAGATAAGGTATTGAACCACAATAACCCTGCATCTCATTGAACACCTTCATAAACACCTCTACGATAGCCTCCTTGCCGGAGCCTACCTTTGCAGAACCCTTTGAATCAATATTGAAAAGCATAACGTCTGACTCAATTGTTCCTGCCTTTGTCATCTCTGCAATAAGCATCGGATCTTCTATCTTCTTACCATCTGTAAAATACTCAATGGCTCTTTTACCTTCTACTGTGCTGTTTTTTAATAAATAAGATAGTATTTTTAAGAAGTGAGATTTACCACTTCCAAAGAATCCGGAAATCCAGACACCCATCTTATCTGTATACCCGTCTACCCCTTTTTCATAATTGTTGAAGAAATCCCTGAAATGCTTCAGAAGTTCCTTGGTCACTACATATTCATCTAATTCCTGATATACATTTTCTTCATCCGACTGACCTACTTTAATAACACCTTTGATGTCACGGTCAATCTGCTTTTCAAACATATTTTTAATCTGCATTGTATTTTCTCCTCTACACCAGACGGAATGCCCTGTAATAGTTGTGTGAATCCATCGTTCCAAATAATTTCAAATCCTGTCCGCTATACTCTCCCGGATAGAAAAGCACTACCGGCACACTGTCAAGTACCTGATGCAGGTTATTTAAGATGTTGTGGCTTGCTATTATCGGATGGCACTTGCCTACTCCGGTAAGAAATACCACACTGTCTGTCAAATCTTCCTGCAATATTCTTGATATGATTAGATTCAGCTCATTTGTCTCATCCAGTCCCAAAGTCTCTACAAGGCTGTCTGCCATTTCAAAAAATCCATTCTCTTTTTCCAAATCAAAGAATGCTTCCAGATACCCTTCCTCCTGCAATATCTCAATCATAAGATGAAACAGGTCAAACTCAACTATTCTGAAATCTTTATTTCCGTTGTTTATTCTATCCTTGAGGTATGCTATGTAATTTCTCACATACAGTTCCTCTCTTGGATCATAATCGAATATATAATATCCGACTTCATTTCCAAGTCCTTTATTCTCTCTAAACGACTTATCTGATATTTTGTCTTCTATCTGATTCAGTCTATCATCCAAACTTAACTTTGCCATGCTCAGACTCCTTTCACAGCTTTCAAGTATTCTCCCAGTCCATTTGCAGTCAGCAATTTCTCTGTACGATAGTCAATGTGAATTGGCTTGATTGTTCTTGGTTTTGCACTACTTTCAAGTAATCCCGCCTCAAACATCATTCTAGTAAAGCACTGTTTCAATTTCCGTACTGCTGTATCCGTCCATCCAGCCACCACATCACTCTGCAACGCTTTATCCGAAAAGAATACATTCAAATCTCTGTCTGTGATTTCCTTTTCTCCAAGTCTGAGCTTTTCATCATACACTTCATGAAGAAATTCAAAAAATAATCGGCTATCCATAAGAATTGCAATTAAGTTTAAAATCTTTGCTGTCTCCACATCACAAGCGGTAAAAGCCCGAAGCACTGCTTCCGGTAAAGCAGATACTCTACGATAAGTACCATTCAATACCTCATATGCACGATATTCTGCTTTTACTTGATAGATATTCTCTTCCCAGGCTATCTTGCGGATATCCGCCTTACTATATCCATCCAGGATGTATCCAGCGGTCTTTCTGGACTCCTGTAGCCAAAACAATTTTGATGTAAGTCCTGCACTATATACTAACTCTGCCATTTTGCACTCTCCAACAAGGTTTATTCTTCATCTTTCACAAACTCACAGATATCGCTAATATCGCAATCCAGATATGTAGCAATCTTGAGTAATACACTCATGGACACTTCTCCATCCTTACGCATCTTTGTAAGGGTATTCGGAGCAATATCTACAGCCTTTCTCAAATCGGCTTTACTCATCTTTTTGTCTACCAATAACTTCCATAATTTATTGTAACTTACTCTCATTCTCACACCTCGTGGTTTCTTCTATAGACATGTTATATTTGTCACAATTGAGTAAAAACTCGCTTTTTAAATTATAGTACAAAACGCTTATTCTTGCAATCAAAATAATCGCATCTTCTTGCGAGCTTTGATTATTTTCATTTAAAAGTCATTAGTTTTTGTGAGCGTAAAGTGAATTTTTAAATCGTAAAGTGAATTTTTAAATTCCAGTTTTTTTACCCTCAAAAACAGAAATCCGGAATTTACTCTTGCACATAGTTTTTGTTACAATCTCATATGGTTATCTGTCTGTTGGAAAGGATTACCATATGAGCGAACATAATCAAAAACATTTAACCCTGTCCAACAGGACTTATATAGAATAGGAACTGTTGCAAAAGAGTACTTTTTCTTCCATAGGTGAAGTCTTGCATAAAGATCCTTCTACTATTTCAAAGGAAGTAAAACGTTACTCTAAAACTGTTCCTGCTAAACACAGCTACAAATGCAATCTCTGTAAACATTACAAAGACTGTGATTTATTAAGTAGTGAACTTCATTGTCAAAGTTACCATAATCGCTACTGCTCCTTCTATTGCAAACGCTGTTATCGTCGTAACCCAACCAATGTATGTCCGTATTTCTTGCCTTACAAATGCGATAAAATTAACAAACCACCATATGTTTGTAATTACTGTGAGGATTACAAATCCTGTCCTCTGGACAAGAAAATATATGATGCTTCTTATGCCCAAAGGCAATACGAGAAAAATCTTTATAATTCCCGTAAAGGCATTAACATGACTCCGGAAGAATTGCAGGAACTCAACGATTTAATATCTCCCCTTATCTTGAAGGGACAGCCATTAAGTCATATCTTTGCAGTACATGCTGATGAGATTCCTGTATGCAGAAGAACACTCTACAACTATCTGGATCAGCGTGTGTTTCAGGCAAGAAACATTGATTTACCTCGCCGTGTCCGTTACAAAAAACGGAAGAAAAAGTCCGAACCAAGAAAGAACAAAAATCTTCAACAGGTATATCGTAACAAACGTACCTATGTGGATTTTGAGCGTTTTATGGAGGCTCATCCGGACCTTGATGTTGTTGAAATGGATACAGTCAAGGGTGGACGGGATAAAGGAAAATGCCTTCTCACACTACTCTTTAGAAGCTGTAGTTTTATGATTGTAATACTTATGCCGGACTGCACCCAAAGAAGCGTAATCAAAGCAATAAATGATCTTACCGAAGTTCTTGGCATCAGAACCTTTAAGAAGTATTTTCCGGTAATTCTGACGGACAATGGTTCTGAATTTAAAAATCCATGGGATATCGAAAAGACCGAATCCGGAACCCACAGAACCTATGTATTCTACTGTGACCCTTATGTTTCCAATCAAAAAGGACGTTTGGAAAAGAATCATGAATACATTCGCTATGTTATTCCCAAAGGTCGTAGCATGTATCGATACACACAAGATGACATCAATCTTATGACCAGCCATATCAACTCTACCGCAAGAGACAGCTTAAATGGCGCAACTCCTTTTGATTTGGCTGCCCTGCTTCTTGATGCAAAGATACCAGCTCTTGCAGGACAGGTTAGAATTCCAGCTGACGATGTCTGTCTGAAGCCTTCTCTTATTGAAGACAACGTTTCCAAAAGAAACAAAGCGTCTACGGAAGGTGGTGATATCAATGGCTAAAAAGTACAAAAAGAAGTATAAACGCCTGGAAGAACGCTACGAAATTCTCAATGAACACATGCTTGACATAACGGATGATAATGAGCGGTATCTCAACGAATTACGTTATCTTGAAGCCTTTATAGAATGGAGAAATCTTAATGAAGAATTCCTGTACTTTAAGAATAACGCATATGAAAAGTATGACGAAGATTTACCATTCTCAAGATTAACTTTATAAAACAAAAATACCGTCCAGCAAGTCGATATTTGTCTCCCCAGACAATTGACCCTTGCCAGCCGGTATAATCATAAAAGAAGCAGATAGATAACCACCGAGCGACCACGAAGCGCAAAATCCAACTTCATTTCTGACGTTAGACGGGTGGAATTTATTTTTTCTCAAACTGCTCCAGTCGTCTGTTTGCCATGCAAACAAACAGACTTCATAACACGAATTATAGCACTTTTCAGGGTACTTTTGTATAGGGTATCTTCAAAAAAGTTGCTCAAAACCGAAAATACGAGGTCAAGTCAGTTAGAACTGGAATTTAGTTTTTCATTTGACCTCGATGTGGTAAATAGTAACCCGAGAATCTTGCTTTTGAGTCCTTGCTTTTGAGTCCTTGCTTTTGAGTATATATCGGCGTCGTATAGTAACTAAATTGATAGTTAAAAGGCAGAGTGCTGATTATGCGCTCTGCCTCATAATTATGGCACTAACTAAATAAAATCAATTGCCATGGCATGCCTTTCAGACATATAAGATTCTATCAGTTTTCCAGTCATTTCTGCCTCATAGAACAACTGATCTGTTCCAAGCAAACTCAACAGTTTGTCATATATTGCCAACACAATTGTATACGCAACAGAATTATTAACCTCTGGAATTTTTTTTGCCCGTTCATTCATTCTTTCTATTGCCTCTTGTAGCGTTTCTTTGATTTCATTATCTTTATCCTTATTCATTAAAATAATCCTCATATCTGCTAATACACGGGCAAACATTCTTGTAATTTCTGCCTCTAAAGCTAATTGATTTCTGTTCGCATCAAGCCAATCTGAATATGTTTTATAGCCTTCACATTTAAGCTCATACGCGATCTTATTCTTCAACAAATTTTTGACTGAAAATTTTTTCTTCTCTAAAAATTTTTCCAATCCTTTATAGGTAACAAATATAACTTCTTCCTCTGTATTATCTAATTTTCTTATTTTTTCAATAATACAATATTCTTGTTGCATTACTACTCCTAGAATTCTATTAAATATGTCCTCTTTTAAACCATAACTTGATTGAAATATATGAAGCAGTTCATTAACTCCTATTGCTCCTTTATGTTCATAAATCTGTTTTAAGAAAGCCATTTCTATTTCATACAACAATTTTTCACTCATATCTCATTCTCCAATTAAAATATTTTCTAAGTACCTACACGATTTATCAATCGTCCAGATACAATTCCATTGCCTTATATGCATTTAATGTATTCGTATCAGCATCACTGAAGGTACTTGAATATGTCTGCAAACTGCCTGACGGATCTGTTGCACAGTTGGTAAGTGATATATACGAATCATACAAATCTGATACGGCTTCGTATGCGTCCTTGTATTCATCTGGTGGGTTCTTCAATTTTTTCATCAATGCATTGACTGTTTCCTGATTATCTTCAATACTGCTTATCTTACTGCTGAAACTCGAATCTGCGAATAGATTACCTAATGCTTCGTTAAAATCCGATACAAAGCTTCCTTCGGGTCTGGTGTAATTATCTGTATCATCATCCTTTTCCTCGTAAATCGCATTGCACCACACCTGTTTGATAAGATTTCCCGCTGATTCTGCTTCGCTTGCACCTGTTAACATTGTGTATGTCGCTAATTCAAGATTGCCGTAATATTCCTCTACCTGTTGTGCATATTCTTCTGCCGCTTTTTTCTTCTGATATTGTGTCACTCCAAATGCTGTTGCGCATCCGACCACAAGTAATGCAACCACAATTCCAATAATAATCTTTATCTTCTTAGTCACCTTTACCCCTGTCACCTCTACCTTTTGTGGCTTTTCATCTGTCTCCTGCCCTAGCGTATCATCAACCGGGCAACCACAATTCGGACACTCTGTCATTCCCTCTTCAAGTTCAGCACCGCATTCCATGCAATGCTTCTTCTCTTCCGGTATCAATATTGCACCGCAATGCACACACTTCTTTGCTTTTTCTGATACCTGTTCTCCACAATGTGGACATACTATCATTGCCATAAAATTATTCTCCCTTCTTACATGCCTGCTACCTTTTTCCTGCCTTCTCATGATATTCTGCAATACCATCTGCCCAGTCATCATCAAGTTCTATACTACAGGTTCTGCTTTTTGTAACGCCTCTCACTGCTCTGCCAACAGCCTCGTAATTTAGTGCTACTCCATCATGATCATTCTCATATGTTACTGACCTGTTTCTTTCAATACCAATTTTTTCAGCTTCTTTGCCTGCATCAATATTTGCTCCAAGGAATAAGAACTCCCAGCCACATTCTTTCTTTGCTTCAATCATTCGCTTAATGTCATTGTAATTAAACTCTGTACTGGAATTTTCTAATCCATCTGTAGTGATAACAAATAGTACCTTGCCCGCACGATGTTCCTCCTGTAAATGTTTCTGCACATTGTCAATTTTGTTAATTGCCTGTCCTACTGCATCAAGCAATGCTGTACATCCCCGGACATAATATTCTTTATCCGTCAACGGCTGAACTGCATCAATTGGAAAACGATCATGAATGATTTCCACTTCATCATCAAAGAGGATTGTAGTCACATTAACTTTTTCTCCTTCTTTTTTCTGCCTCTCTATCATCCCGTTAAATCCACCGATTGTGTCACTCTCCAGTCCACCCATTGAACCACTTCTGTCCAAAATAAAAACCAGCTCTGTTAATTCCGCATTCATGTGATTTACCTCCTTCGGTTTATTGTAATCACATTATATCTACGAAACTAACAGAGCTGGTCGCATGATAGGCGACAATTTCTTCACCTACTCAAAAATTGGCTGTCCATAAGCATCTAATATCTCATTAATTTCAAACATATCGTATATCTTATTCTGTAAGAAATAAGCTACGATAATATCTGTCTTTGAACTTCTTGAAAACGCAAAGCCTGCTGAATTTAGAAGATCCTTCGCTTCGTCAATAGATAGTTCTAATGCTATTGCAAACGCAAGCACAGTCTTCTTATTTGGCGTATAATTCACATCTTTTCTGATTTTTGAGAAATGTCTTCGATCCACATAAGCTTTATTATATGCTTCAGAATCAGTCATCCCTCTCTCATCAATTAAACGCAATAGTCTTTTGGAAAATGTCTCATCCATCTGCCCCATAAGGCTTTCTATATTACGGTTTGTTGCCAATGTCGAAGACATAGAGTCAGTTGCTTTCGTTTTCTGCATACTTTCAACATCAAACGATTCTACGGCACTTTCATCTATCTCAATATCTGTATCTTCTTCGGCATCGCATTTTTTTGTTGCTTTTTTCTTTCTAAATTCTGAGATTCTATCAAATATGGACTTCATTTCTTTATCCAGTTTAATATCATCCGGCTTGTCTATGTAATATTTATCTATATATTTTCCGACTGATTCATATAATTTCTGGTCTCTCATTTCCAACTCCTTTATCTATGCCATATTTTCTGCATCTTGTTCTCTTATCCTGTCTAATATTATATCAATACGGCTCCTTTTATCACCAAGCCTCTTCAACATTCCCTCGTCATGATACTTAATATAGCTTACCACATCATAGAACCTACTGGAAGGCAGTTTCTGCTTGTGATAACCTTCAAAGCACTTTTTATGTATTTTTAAAGCTTCATCCCTCCTTTGTCTGTAGTTCTCATGACGGAGTTTTGTCACCCTGTCATTCTGAATATATACAATCCACCCACTGAACGCTGTGCGGATAAACACCATATCTGAGGCAATATTGTAATCTAATCGGAATTTGTTGCAGATCATACTCATATTTTCATCTGTAAGCGGCAATTCTCTAAGATATTCTGCACGATTATTCTGCTTTACACCAGAGTTTACACCCCATTGCAATCTGTTCCATTCATCCTCACAACCACATATTTTACATACTCTGTTTCCCTGAAAAATCACATATTTGGCTGCTCTATTTGTAGCAAGAAAATGATTTCTATTAGCATATCTGCAGCTTCCAGTATGTATTATATGAGTTCTTGGACTCAGATAACATATCTCCTGGTTAGTCCACCTCGTGTATTCCTTATAGCATTTACAAAATAAGTGATACATATAATTTGCATCATGCTTTGAATAGTGAAGAAAGTTTTTCTGATATTCAATGCCCGCCTGTTTCAATGCACGCTCAAAACCAATTTGATTTACTCCATCACTTGCAATATGCATAAGAACTTCTTGAAATACAATAACTCTATGTCTCGGCATTGAATATCCATAAGTGTCCATCCCTCTTTTAAACAATTCATAAGTATCCTTTGTCCAAACCACTACATACTTATATTTTGGAAATGACATCTTAATTTTCCGCAATACTATTTCTTCACTATTTGCCTGCATGACAGATTTTAATGTAGAATGTGATAGTACTAATGTATCCGGATTATATTTTTCTTCTGAACTCAGTCGCATCGTTCCGGAAAATGATTTTTTCAAATTCATACTTTCATCAGTCGCTACCACACCAATCTGAATTGGCTCCCTGTCTTCTATCCCATTTGTTCCCGGTGTCTGATTCCATTCGATATCTACAAACAAATATTCAAATTTTTCCAGCTCATGTTTACCTGCCATACTTACCAATCCTCTTCAAATTCATCCATTGCGTCATCCACACCATCGGCATAATCACTATCCCTGTCATACCGATCATAATCATAATCGCCATCCATGTATATATCATCATAGCCATCATCATATGAGTTATATGTATTGCTTTTCTTTGAGCTACTTGTTCCAGTAGAACTTTTCTTTGTACTGCTGTACGATGATGCATTGCTTCCTGCTGTCGATTTATTGTTATGACTACTTGAAGAACTGCTGCTTGTTGATTTATTGGAATATGATGAACTGCTATGCGAAGAACTACTTCCAGTATAAGGCTTATGCAGATAACAATAACTGCTATTTGTTGCCTGCTTATTGTCACAGCCTGATTTAATGCACTTAGGCTCACTAGCTTCACTAATAGCACCAATAATGTAAAAAATACCTATTACCACCAAAAATACTGTTAATCCTTGTCCAAACGAATTCTTTTTCATATACGGCACCTGCTTTCATTCACCTGCATCTTCATTTATCAATCTTTCGCAATCATCAATTAATATCCTAATTGCTTCCAACTCCATCAGCTTAAATTTCACTTCAATATCCGCCAAAATAACTGTATTGAAATCATTATTTATTGCTTTCAAATTAGCCTGTAGTTTCTTTTCAGTTTGTTGTTTCATCTTGCACTCCTTTAGTCAAAATCATAATCATCCGGATCTAAGCCGGCATCCTCCAATGCCTCTCTTCTTTCATCTGCATCCATATATTCAAACTCTGTTGCATCTAGTCCTGCCAAGGATAACTCATCTTCCAGTTCATCCACCTCACTTGTTTCCGTATCTTCATGACCGAAAACTACATCATCCATTACAGAGTACTCATAAGCATTAAGTTTTCCATCTCCATCAAAGTCAAAATCCGAATCATATAATCTTCCATCTGTTCCTAACATATCCCTGTCCTCCTAATTATCGTAATGATTGAATCCACCAAACAAACCTCTGTCACTATGGCTTGTCTTATGTCCATTATTATCATATGTGTTGACACTTCCAAATAATCCAGGGCAGCTGTGTCCTACTTTGTGACCTCTATTATCGTAATGATTCATTGTACCAAATAATCCGGGACTGCTATGTCCTACTTTATGTCCATTAGCATCATAGTTGTTCATACTACCAAAGAATCCCGGTCTGCTCTCTCCAATTTTATTGCCATTTGCATCATAATGCTTCATTGTGCCAAATAATCCAGGGCGACTATATCCTTCTTTTTTCATATCAATCAGCTCCTTTCAAACAATTCTTACATGTTTTTAAGTTCTTTGTATTTACATTATACGCACACCATGTGTCCAATAAAAAGGACAACTATAAATTCAAACGATTCTTATTTCATGTGCTATCATAATTATAACAAGAACCATTTCTTATGTGTCGCATTTCAGGCGACAAAAAAGGACGCAGGTTTTCTCCCACGCCCTCAAAACTATCTGGCTTATCAATCGAAGCGTCCAAATGCAGCTCCATTGATACAAACAACTTTCTCACTGCCTTCATCGGAGCAAGTACTGCCTTTGTAATGGGATGTTTCTGCTCTTTCCGTGAGTAATCCACCTCTGGCTTGTCAGCAAAAGTACGGAATGCATTGGCTGCTGTCTGCCCGGCTTCACGAAATCCTTTTGCAAGAAGTGCTGTCTTTGATGCTAGAATATAAATAATACAAGCCAAAATGAGGAATTCCAAATACATATTAACATGGTACAATAAAGACATGCTGAAGGAGGATCTCATATGGCAATGCAACATGACAAACAATTTAAACTTGATGCAATGCGGTATTATCAAGATCATAAAGATCTCTGTGTACGTGGATGTGCAGAAAATCTTGGCATCGGATACAGCACACTAACAAAGTGGCTGAAAGACTTCCGTGAATCAGGTGATATTCCTGTTCGTGGTTCTGGTAATTACGCATCCGATGAACAAAAGGAAATCGCCCGTCTCAGACGTGAATTACGTGATACCCAAGATGCACTTGATGTATTAAAAAAAGCAATCAATATTCTGGGAAAATGACGGAAGCAATTTATCTCGAAGTGTCTGAGAAGACGGAAGCTGCCCAAAAGGCTGGACGCCGGGGTTCCGTCTCCAGAATGTTGAAATTTTTAGGTGTCTCACGTTCAGGATATCGTGCATGGCTCCAGCGCTTTAAAATTCACGATTACAAGCAGGCATACCGCTTGATTTTCGAATATCTGGAAGCTTTCTACAATACGAAACGAATTCATAGCCATTGCAACTATATGTCACCAAATAAATTCGAACGATTGTATGAAAGAACACACACTGAGGCTGAACTTCCGGTGGGTTAAAATGGGGAGAAATTTCTCATTTTAACTTGTACTAAATCTTGACATAGGACCATTTCCCTCAGAATCATATACAGACACACCTAGTTCCTGCATCTTCGCAGCCGCCTGATCGGTTGGGTTCTGCAAAGACAGGATAATGTTTCGAAGATGCGTACCACCCTCTGCACCCTTGATACCATTATTCGCAAGAATACCAAGTGCTGTGTTAAGTTCTGCCGTTCCACCTTTAATAGATTTAGCCGTAGCACCAATCGTAAGAATACCTTCTCCTAACTGTGCAACGGATGTATTGGTGGTAGAAGCCGTCTTTGCCATCTGGTCTACCATCGTATCAGCCTCGGCAGTTTCCATACCGAGTGCAGACATGGCATCCGTTACCATGTCCGATGCTGATGCAAGGTCAATGCCACCAGCCGCCGCCAAGTTAAGTACTGTAGGAAGTGTATCTGCCATTTCCTGTGTGCTGTAACCTGCAAGAGCAAGATAGTTTAAAGCCTCGGCACACTCCGTAGCGGAGAATGCTGTGGATGCACCCATTTCCTTTGCAAGGTTTGACAGGGCATCCATCGTATTAACACTCTGCCCATCAAGTGTAGACATGGAATCCTTTGTGATTCCCATTGTAGCCTGCACCTGACTCATGGAACTTTCAAAGTTCGCAGCCGTAGTGACCGATGCCGTTCCAAGTCCCGTCACAGCAGCTGTTACCGGGAGAAGTTTCTTTCCGGCATTGGAGATATTATCACCCGTGGTTTTTAAAGATTCTCCTGTGGCGGCAATCTTCTGTACTGCCGTAGCTGACTGATTCGCCTGTGTCTCCAGACTCCTTAGGTTCTGTTCCGTTTCCACGATTTCCCTTTGAAGAGCATCGTACTGCTCCTGTGAAATATCTCCATTCGCAAGTGCAGTATTCGCTTGTTCGGCTGCTGTCTTAAGTGTTCCCAACTTCTGTTTTGTTTCATCAACAGCCTGTGCCAGGAGTTTTTCCTTCTGTGCAAGAAGTTCCGTATTAGCCGGATCCATTTTCAATAATTTCTCGACATCCTTAAGAGCCGTCTGTGTGGATTTGATTTCTCCGTTCAGACCCTTAAGGGCAGTCTGCAATTTGGTGGTATCCCCACCAATCTCAACAGTAATACCCTGTATTCTACTTGCCATAGGTTTCCTCCTCTCTCCTAAATTTAGGCATAAAAAATGCCCGGATTTCTCCGAGCATGAAAAAAGCACTCACATTTCTGTAAGTGCTTTTCAAGGATATGTAATGATGTGATGTTACCCTCTTATCGCTTGGGGTGTGCGGAAAGGAGGCGATAAATATGAAAAACTTTATGATTCGACCGTTGAAATTGGTGGAGTAAAATTAAAGCTAACCTTTCCTTCTTGGTCGAGGTCAACATTGAATGCGTATCCCTTATCCATAGACTTTACACATAAATCGTATAATGCCCATATTCCTAAAGCAATGCATCCATACTTGCCACCTTTTTTTACAAGACCATATGCCTCTTTGCTAAAATTCATAGCTGTTGTTGTCTTAATAACATTATTCATCTTTCTTACCACCTTAATTTTTTATTTCACATCATGTACCTCCCTTTCCTTGATGTGTTAATTATATCATTTTCTATCCGTTTTTTATACCATAAAATAAGCATAATAACATACTCTATTTCTCCCTTTTTGCTACTTTAACAACACTAATTACTTAAAATCTATCAAAGTCTTCCTGTGTTGCCAATTCCTTATATCCTTTATAATCATCGTTCCCGTTCTCTGCGTACATATCGTTCACGAGACCAATCGTGAGAAGATCAAGGTCACGAATGCTTATACCACGCATGATATTCTCCTCTGTAAGCACATCGATAAGTCTGTGATCATACTCTTCCGGCACAAGATAACCGATCTGCATCCACACCTTCCTGAAGGACATTGGATACCTGTCTGAAGTTGGAACGGAGTGCTGTAAGCATTCCATCCTGTCATCTGTTTCTCTTTCTTCCTCCGGTCCACTCAGGTCTGCATCGGATTTTTTGCATTTATTAATAGCATCGATTGTTTCACAAAAAAGTCTTACCACTTCCCCATCTACCGTCAATAGCAATAGAAAGAACTCCCTCTTGGGCTAATATTAAATCACAAAAACGCACTAAATCTTTGTTTCGTTTCAATAACTCTTTATTCAAGGTATGTATCAAATTTTCTTCCGTAGGAATCAATTCAAAACTATTCAGGTCCATTCGCTCCTTTGTATTGTTCTTCCCATTTATGTGTAATATAAGATTGCCCCTGCTGTTCTATTGTTAATATTTGTTTTGGATACTGATACGTAAAACACCCCATAAGTAAAAAAGTCCCACCGGGTTGCGCATAAAATCAGAGGCATGGTGGGTTCTGTTAATATTACTGTACAGCATTCAATGTTACTGTCGCACGATATTGTGCCGCAGTATTTGCACTTTTAATATGCAATTCTAAAATAATCCAGGTATGCTTTATATCTATCTTGTGCTGTCAGGCAAGTGTCAGTCAGATACCCTTTTTCATTGTCCCATTCTTTCAATCCTCGATAATAAAACATTTTCAAATTATCCTCGATAATAAATGGAACAATATTGTATTTCAGGCATTCCTTGAACATAATCAAACGTCCCACACGACCATTTCCATCCTGAAATGGATGGATACGTTCAAACTTCACATGAAAATCCAGAATATCGTCAAAGGTCTTTTCTTCCTTGTTATTGTACTCTGACAGCAATTTCTTCATCCTGTCTGCAACTTCTTCCGGAAGTGCGGTTTCCATACCGCCGACTTCATTTGGCAGTTTCTTGTAATCACCGACAGCAAACCAATCCTTTCTGGAATCACTGGTTCCATTTTTCAGAATCAGATGCAGCTCCTTAATAAACTTTTCCGTCAATGCCAATTTTGCATGATCAATAATAATATCAATACACCGGAAATGGCTTGCTGTTTCAATCACATCATCTACATTAAGCACTTCTTTTTCTATACCAATGGTATTCGTCTCGAAGATATATCGGGTCTGATCGCGGGTCAGCCGACTGCCTTCCATATGGTTTGAATTATATGTTAAATCAATCTGTGTCTTATGATAAATGCCTCCAGCATATTTATTCGCCTTCTCATCCTGCAAAACATCCAGTAAGGTCGTTGGTTTTTCTTTCTTCTTGTTAGTGCGCTCCGGCTTTTCTGCATTTTCCGGAATATTCCATGTCTTTCCGGTAAGAAATGCTCCCGGCACACGACCATGGGCACAATAATTTCTTACACTACGTTCAGATACATCCCATTTTTTTGCCATTTCAGCAACTGAAAGATATCGCATCTGCCGCCCTCCTCCTTTCACACGATAAAAAGCATATTCTATGAGCCTTTTATTATCATGATTTCAAAAATCATATTTACTATATTACTATACCACATTATCGGCAACGAATCCATATTTTGTGCTCATTCTTCTGTCGTTTTTGCCGACGTAGAAACCTCTAAAAAAATACCAACCATCGAATTTGACGGTTGGTACTTATATTTTAGTTTTGGTCATCTGGATAAGTATTCAGACAAAATCCTGTTATGAATCCACCCCTTACCCCAATTCATATTTACAAAAAATCAACCACCTACCTCACCCCAAAATAGCAGGTATTTTTTCCTTTTCCTTCTTTCCTCAATTCTCCTGATGCAACCAATTTTCGCAGTGCACCTTCAATAGAACTGTCACTGAGTGTAGGGCATAGCTCCCGTATATCCTGCTTATTGAAACGTCCAATTTTATTATGACTTGCTCTCCGTACCATTTCAAGTGCAGGTAGTTTTATTTCAACCAACGCCATTCTGTCTTCAAAATCTTTATAGGCAGCAAGGATGGTTCCAAGTAAATATTTGATAAATGGCACTACATCTTCTGTTCCATCATGCCAGCCCGGCTGAGCCGCAGCAAGAGCCTCATAGTACAGGTCTTTATTCTTGGCAATCTTTGCTTCCAATGAGACATACTTTCCAACATAGAATCCACTCCGATACAACAGTAATGCAGTGAGCAGACGGCTCATTCTTCCATTTCCGTCATTGAAAGGATGAATGCATAGAAAATCATGTATAAAAACAGAAATGGCAATAAGTGGCTCCAATTCCATATTTCCTATGACACGATTGTATTCCTCACAGATTCTGTCGAGTGCCTCCTGTGTTTCAAATGGAGCAAGTGGTGTAAACAGCACTTCAACATGTCCATCTGGATAAGTAGCACTAATATAATTCTGTACATTCTTTGTTTGCCCTGCAAGCGGATTGTTCATATGGCTATATAACATCTTGTGCAGTTGCAAAATATAATTTTTTGTAATAGGAATCACATCAAAGCTATCATGAATAACATTCAGCACATCACGATAACCCGCAATTTCCTGCTCATCCCGGTTCTTAGGTGTTGTCTTTTCTTCAACAAGCTGACGAATTCTGGTACTCGTCGTAACAATGCCTTCAATAGCATTAGATGCCTCGGTACTTTGTATTTTTGCAATCTCTACAAGTTTATCAAGTTCCTCTGGACGCTGCTTCAAATACATCTCCTGTTTTCCAGCTTCTTTATAAATAGCAGCAATTAACCCTAAAATCTCTGAATCCCATTTCTGATATTTAATTGCAGAATAATTGAAGTTTCGCATTCCCTTACTTCTCCTTTCTTTTCCTTAAATAATAGTGTTAATTAAGGGAATAGTCAACAAATTAAGCGAATTATCTCATAGTATTCTATCCCAATTAAAGAAATATTATTTTTACCTATCTAATCCTTATTCCTCTCCATCTCTCTCTGAATCCAGGTCATGATCACATCCACAAGATACTCCTGCTGTATCTGGCTCAATTTCCTGCCCGGCTGTATCTTATGCCATTTTCGGATGCACTCCCTGCAGCAGGTTGCAGTTGCATGCTGTGCGATAAATACCGGATGCCCTTTCATCGGCGTCTGTTTTCCATCGTTTGGAATAACCGCCGGAGCTTCCCGCTTTGCAATAAAGTCCTGCGCATGCTGTCTTATAGTATCCAGTCCTTTTTCATTTATGTAATCAATATCCTTCTGCTTTAAATGAAAGCTGCTTCGGAACTTGGAATTACCAAGTCTCTCAAATAGCTGCTTATACCATTCCTCTTTTGTCATCAAAATTCTCCAAACTTCTTATGGCATCCTAACACTTCCTGTTAGAATGCCATCTATAACCATAAATACTATATTATTTTCCCCCATGCTCCTTCACGACCAGTCTGCCTCTTCCGCTTTCCTTCGCCTCGTATAATGCATTGTCTGCTTCCTCATATAACCGGTTAAAGGTTGCTTCCGACTTAGCAATAACTGCGCCCATAGAGATGCCGGTACCTCCCTCTGTAGATTTTACTGTCAGATTTACTTTGTCAAATATCTGCTGGGCATGTTCTTTGATCGCCTTCTCCGGCACACTCTTATTGAAGAACATCATTACCGCAAATTCGTCCCCACCCATACGACTGGCAAAATCTTCATTTCGTAAAGACGCAAGCAATGTCTGGGCGACTAAGATCAGATATTTATCACCATTATGATGACCATAGGTATCATTATATTGCTTAAATTTATCAACATCTATCATGATCATCATTGCATTAAAATCACCTGATAACAGCTTCATCTCCATATCATTCCGAAAAGCCGCATGATTCAAAAGGCCCGTCAGGGAATCTGTACGATATGTATTCTCCCAATTCCGCAATCTGACTTCCGCCTTATTCTGCTCTGCATCTGTCAGGATCTTCATGGAATAAGTACTCGATACATCTGAAATAATAATCTCTGCACGATCCTGTTTAACTGCCGAATCGTAAAAGACACGTCCATAGCAAAAGACATAAATATCCTTTCCATCCTTTCGATGGAGTCTGTGTTCCTGCAATACATATGTACTCTTAGCTAGATTGGCATTTGTCCGACACAAATATTCTGTCCGATCAGCTTCAGGGATCAGGTCCATCTGATTCATGGAATTTTTTTCTACATCCTCACCGGAATAACCTGTCAGCTTCTCGAAATTATCATCCACAGACAAAATATTCCATGAACCATCCAGCAAATATCTGCTGCATTGCACTGTATGTACACAGAATGCTTCCTGAAGTGTACTGTTATCCTCCGGTTTTGCCACTTGTCTGTGTTGAGGTTTTTCCTTCTCCTGCCTGAACTTATGAACTCCCTTTACGGTATCAGAATAATTCTCTGATATCATTTGAATAAACTCGGAAACAATAAACGGATCAAATTGTGTTCCGGCGCAATTTTTTAATTCTTCAAGTGCATCGGATACAGGCATTCCATTTCTATATGGACGGTCACTTACCATCGCATCAAATGCATCAACAACAGCAATTACACGTGACAGTACCGGTATACTCTCCCTGCTCAGTCCGTCCGGATAGCCTTTTCCATCCCATCTTTCATGATGATGTCTGATTTCCTCTGCGATCTGCTTCAATTCTACATTACTGTTTGCAATATCGTAGCCCTTTTCAACATGTGAACGCATGATCTTCCATTCTTCATCGGTAAGTTTTCCCGGTTTGTTCAATATCTCCATCGGAACACCGATCTTTCCGATATCATGAAGCAGACAGAGAAGGGACAAGCGGCTTTGCTGTATATCGGATAACTCTATACGTTTACCAAGCTCTGCACCCATAATCTGTGTACGGCGAACGTGATGCTCCGTATCACTGTCACATTCCTCAAGTGCCCGTATCAGAGATACCAGCATATCCGAATGAATGGATTTGCTGTCTACTAATTTCTTTGTACGCATAGCTTTAGTTGTATTTCGAATGCTTTCAACTATACTGTGTGTCTCATCTTCTACCACACTGACTGCATACTGAATACTTCCGTCGAACTTCTCCTTAAGTTTTCCGGCACATACTGCCATCTCATCTTCACTGCTTCGGCTACACAATGCTATAAGATGTGCCTCGGTTCCTCTGACATAATATGCCCTTTCAGGAAAACAGGTTCTCATATTTTCTGACAACAAGCGGATTTTCTGATCACCTGCTTTTTTTCCAAGTGTGCTGTTGATAACAGACAAACTGTTAATATCACATACAGCAACTCCTACCGGGAACGTAAAATGATCATTTTTTTCCAATGCAAGCTGTTTGAAATTTTCCCATTTCTGAAATCCCGTAAGCATATCCGTCTCAAGTGCGGTATCTGTAAACACGAACATCTGACCAATCTTATGGCCTTTTTTATTTTCAAGCTTCTTTACATCGCATCGCAATGTCTTTTCTTCCGTTTCCGACTTAATATAGCATTGCAGGGAAAAGCTGTCGTCATCTGATTCCGGATCAAACGACAATCCATATACATTCAGGAAACTCTGAAGATCTTTACATTTGGTCAACAGTTCTTCTCCCAGGAAAAAATCAGCTCTTTCATTATGCAGAATCAGGCGCTCGTCATCATCAAACAAAACGATGCCCTGCCCTATATTTTCAAATATACTTGTCTTCAATTTATTCAACATCCCATGTGTGGAATAATCAAAGCAGCTCCAATAAATGATAAATGATACTATACTGTACCCTCCGATCGAGTAGTCCAGTAAATTCACTACGGATTCGCCCGGTAAAAATAAAAAGATTGCATTTATCCCTACAATAATAAGAATTCCTATGATAACACTTAAATACTGCCAACGATACTCATGCGGAATCTTACAGATCTTCCGAATCAATAAACCTACCACCAATAACACCATTACATACGAAAATATCAGATGGAGCTCATACAAAGGCTTCATGTAATAGCTATACTTTGCAATCAACGTATCCCGTGGTTTATATTCAATTGCAATTTCCATAAATGGATTAACTGCAAACACGATCAATTCATATATACAATATAAAAAGCAGAATGCTACTATCCATTTCCCATATCCGGAAAACTTTCCTTTTGTGAAATAAACTGTGAAAATTAAAAGAGAGACAAGCATAAAATCTATACTTATAAAATATATGCTCGACATAATCGCCATACACATATAGGAATCACTTATGATACTGATCAGATAACTAATATCTGCAATAGCCGCACCCATACAGGCAAACCCCAGAAATCTACCTGTTGTTTTATTCTTTTCAAAAGATTTTACTGCTAACAGTATATCTGTAGCGGCGATAATAATTGATATGACTATATATGCATTGATCATAACTGTCTCATTCATAGAAAAGCCTCCCATATTCAGACAAAATATGAGGCTATTTTACTATTTTTGAGGCAGTATGGCAATACCTATGCGTATCATAAACGCCGGCAATTTACCAAATCCGTTAAATTCAACTCTTATCGTTTATTCAGTATCAGAATCTTGTTTGAAAAATTCCTTACAGCCGGAATCTTTCCAATCACCTTATATACAGGAACAAATTCCTTCATTCCTTCTACCAGACTGATATCTTTTTCGCTCCGGAAAGAAGGTGCCACACTCTGAAATGCTTTTCCGCTTTTCACACCCCAGATGAATTTCGCCTGGCTTCCCTCTATGGATTTCTCTTTCATATGCTTCACAACAAATGGTGCCATTACCTCAACCAGAACCTTTGCCTGTGTAAATGTCTGATCAATGATCTCAAACATCTTCCGCACATCCTTCTCCGTTAAATACATCGTAAGACCTTCGATCACTACCAAAACCGGTTCACCATGATACTCGATATCCATCGTATAAGATGAATCCGTTGCTGACTTAGCGATCTGGTAAACAGGGCCATTCTCCTCAAGGAAACGACTTCGGATATCCATGGTCTCCGGAAGATCAATATTGTACCAACGTTGATATTTCCCCTTCATCCGGTAACACCGGGTATCCAGTCCACAGGCAATATTTACAACAATGGCATCCGGATGCTTGGTCAGATAATCATTTACCAAACGATCTAGTACGATCGTTCTTGCAATTACACCGCTGCTCATCAGCTTATCGGATTCCGCCTTTGAGAAATCATAATCTAACCGGGATACGATCTCGATTGCTTTCTCATCATAGATATTGTGATTTTCTTTTCTGGATTCTGCTGCTCTTGCAAATAAAGTCTGCAGCATTGTCTCCGGTACACCCTGTACACTGACCTTTGTCTTATTCTGATTTCCTGTCTGCATTACTTTTCCTTCACTCATAGCTTATTCTCCTTTTCTATATTTACATAACAAATGTTATTTTTTGTTATGTTGTATAAAAAGAGCCCCACAGCTACATGCTGTGAGGCTCTCTTAGATTCTGTATTAATTTATCTGTTCCACCCATCGAGTAGATTCCGATCTTCTCAACCAGATACAAACTATCTTCCATGCTATAATTTCCTTTAATAATCTCCAGACATCCATCCAAACGGATCTTTGCCAGTATCTTTACAAGCTTCTCATCCGGCTCACATTCCATCCGGCTCTTATAAAATGTATATATCGACTGCTCCATCAGTTCTTCTGCCTTGGAACGGTACATTTCATAACAGCTTCCTTGTGCCTTCTCCAGAATGACCACCGCTTCTTTTCGGTGTTCCAGAATAAATCGCATCATCTGAACATCTAACTGCGTACCAAGCTCCGGCTCTGCAAGCTCTAACTCCATATATCTGACAAGCAATTCTTCATACTGCACAACCAGTGGTTCAAAAATCTCCCGGAACAACGCTTCTTTATTCTTAAAATAAAAATACATTGCACCGGTTGTAACTCCTGCCCGGCTGCAGATCATTCGAAGACTTGCTTTGCTATAGCCATGCATGAAGAATTCGTCTAATGCTGTCTGTTTGATTTTCTCTATTGTGTTTTCCTGATCATTCATCATAACACATGTTATGTTAGATGCTTCTAACTAAAATGTCAAGCATTATTTAACATAATTTTGCCATCTGTTGAAATTGTAACCACATTCCACGGAAGGAATTTGCCGCTGTTCTGAAGAGCATTTTTTACAGCCATCTCAATACCACCACAACACGGGACCTCCATTCTCACAACCGTAACGCTCCGGATATTATTATTCCGGATGATCTCTGTCAGCTTTGCAGAATAATCTATCATGTCAAGCTTCGGACAGCCAACCAAAGTGATATGTTCCTTAATAAAATCCCGATGGAAATTCGCATATGCATACGCTGTACAATCTGCCGCAACAAGAAGCTTTGCTCCATCAAACCAAGGGGCTGTCACCGGAACAAGCTTGATCTGTACCGGCCACTGACGTAGCTCTGACTCCTGCTGTCCCATCATCGATGCTAGCTGCTGTACAAGCTCAGGTGATACTTCACCATTTTGCACAGTCTTACTCCCAGCTTCAACAGTTCTTGTCTTTTTGTCATACCGATCTCTATTAAATGTCTTCATAGCCGTACCCGGACAACCACATGGTAGTGGTTCTCCTGACAGACTGCCTGCTTCATCTACTATCTTCTCAGTTTTTGCCGCCAGTACCGCTGCCTCATCATAGTCCGCTGCTTCACGTTCAACAAATGTAATGGCTCCGGTCGGACAGGTAGGAAGACAGTCTCCCAGTCCGTCACAATAATCATCACGAAGCAGCTTTGCCTTTCCATTCACCATCCCGATCGCGCCCTCATGGCATGCCGATGCACATGCCCCACAGCCGTTACACTTTTCTTCATTAATTTCTATAATCCTGCGAATCATCGTTTTTCCTCCTGAATACCCGATACCTGATCATTCTATGATATTTGCTGTTATATCTGTCGCTTCTTTGATCGACATTATACATCGCAGCTTACTTTCATCACTTAACTGTCAATCAGGTTCTTGATTTTATGTGTTTATTCTAATATACTTATTTCAAAATGTATGTTGGATTTCCAACAAAACAACATTTAAGGAAATGGAAATTTTATGAACAAACACGATCTTACATCCTATATTGATACCCTGTCAGCCTGCCGCCTGTTTACCGGCATCGATGAACAGGATCTGCCGGCTATGCTACATGTCTGGACGGAAACCATATTCATGTAAAAAAAGGGAATCCCATATTCG
Source organism: Clostridium sp. AM46-21 (assembly GCF_003480025.1). Taxonomy (NCBI): domain Bacteria; kingdom Bacillati; phylum Bacillota; class Clostridia; order Eubacteriales; family Clostridiaceae; genus Clostridium; species Clostridium sp. AM46-21. The sequence continues at coordinate 23,541 of NZ_QUIB01000019.1, read as the reverse complement.
TAGAGGGCGATCCGGCACGCTTTATCGGAATCATTCTTACCGGAACAGCGCAGGTGATCCGTGAAGATTATTATGGGCACCGAAGCGTCATGACAGATCTACAACCCGGGGATCTGTTTGCAGAAGCCTTCTCCTGCGCAGGTCTTTCTACTGTACCGATCAGCGTCTTTGCCATGACTGACAGTGATATTCTGCTTCTGGACTGCCACCACCTTCTGACCTCCTGTTCGAATTCCTGTGATTTTCACAACACCCTGATTCGGAATCTGCTACACGAAATTGCCCGGAAAAACCTTGCGTTAAACCAAAAAATACGCTATATGTCAGAGAAAACAACCCGTGATAAATTAATGGCATACCTCTCCGACCAGGCAAAACAGAATCATTCGGATACCTTCACTATTCCTTTCAATCGTCAGGCACTCGCAGACTATCTCGGTGTAGAACGCTCCGCCATGTCCGCTGAAATCAGCAAACTAAAAAAAGGCGGAATCATCGACACTCAAAAGTCGACCTTCCGCCTACTCTAAAAACATGCTTGCAAAGAGCATTCTTATTATATAAGTTCGTGACATAAAACATCACACGGACAGTATATATATTTTATGAAGCAGACCTGTCCGAATGTCGGTCCTTAGCGATCCGCTATTAAGCGGGAGCTTAGTACCGTTACATGAGGATAGAACGAAAGTGTTCTGCGTAATAAAGATATATATACCGTCCGTGTGATGTTTTTGTTCATTTCCTATTTTTCAAGAATGCTCTTTGCCAGCTTCTGCTGCTCCTCTGTTGGAGGATCGACTCCCTCTAATTTATAAGGAATTCCAAGTCTCTCCCACTCCTGAATACCCAGCTTATGATATGGAAGTACCTCTACCTTATCCACTGTTTTAAGAGTATCTATAAATTCTTTTGTCTTCTTCAGATCATCCTCATCTGTCGTAATTTCCGGAACAAGTACATGTCTGATCCACATATGCTTGCCCTGATCGGACAGATACTGTGCAAGCTCCAGAATATTCTGATTTGAGAATCCTGTTAATTCACGATGCTTATCATCATGGATCTGTTTGATATCAAGTAGAAAAAGATCTGTAAGGCTCATCAGTTCGTTGAACTTTGAGAAGAACGGTTCTTCTCTGGTAAATGGATTTCCGGCCGTATCGATCGTAGTATGGATACCCTGCGCCTTTGCCAGCTTGAAAAATTCGATCAGGAAATCCATCTGAAGTAATGCTTCACCACCGCTTACAGTGATACCACCCTGACCTTTCCAGTATGGCTTATAACGAAGTGCCTGCTTTAACAGATCTTCCGGAGTTCTGGCCTCGATCTTAACACCCTTATCTTTGAGCAGTTTTGTATTCTCTTCAATTTTTTTCTCAAGTGCTTCTCTTTCATCATCGCTGACATCGTCAGCATACAGTCTGCTGTAATCTGTTACAAGATTCCATGTCTCAGGGTTATGACAATATTTACATCTCATCTTGCATCCCTGTAAAAATACAACAAATCGAATTCCCGGACCATCGACTGCTCCAAAGCTTTCTGTTGAATGAATATATCCTAAAATCTGTTTCTTTTCCGGCATGTTCCACCTCTAAGTTCTTTCTATTATTTTACACAAATACACATTAAACAACCACGACTATGCATCTGTTTCCACCACTCACAGCTTCATAGCCTCTTTCTATTTTCTCTCTGATACACAATTTTCATACATGATATAATAAACGCAAAATTATTTGCTCGCAAGAATGCTGATTTTGCGAAATGCATAGAATGTGCGAAGCACATGATATAATGAACGCAAAATTATTTGCTCGCAAGAATGCTGATTTTGCGGAATGCATAGAATGTGCGAAGCACATGATATACGGATAAAAATCCGTCTGCCTTATGCTGTAAAAAAGTCCCGGAGATAGACTCCCCGGGACTCCAATCTTTTACTTATCTGTTAAAACATTCAGACTGTGTAAGATTTACAGTGAGTCATGGAATGTTCTATTGATAACGTCGAGCTGCTGCTCACGTGTAAGTGAGATAAACTTAACAGCATATCCTGATACACGGATTGTGAAGTTAGCGTACTCTGGCTTATCCGGATTCTCCATTGCATCAAGGAGCTTATCCTTACCGAATACGTTTACATTTAAGTGGTGAGCACCCTGATCGAAGTATCCGTCCATAGCGCTTACAAGCTTCTCAGCTCTTTCTTCCTCGTCATGTCCGAGTGCTGATGGGTTCATTGTCTGAGTATTTGAGATACCATCTAATGACCACTCATAAGGAATCTTAGCTACTGAGTTCAGTGAAGCAAGAAGTCCTGATGTCTCTGCACCGTAACTTGGGTTAGCACCTGGTGCGAATGGTGTCCAAGCACGTCTTCCATCCGGAAGGTTACCTGTGTACTTACCATATACTACGTTTGATGTAATTGTCAGGATAGATGTTGTAGGCTCTGAATTACGATATGTGTGTCTCTTCTTGATGTCTGTGAGGAACTCATGAAGAAGCCATACACCGATGTTATCAGCTCTGTCATCATCATTACCATATTTAGGGAATTCTCCCTCGATCTCAAAGTCTTCTGCAAGACCTGTTTCTGCGTTACGAATAACCTTAACCTTAGCATACTTGATAGCTGACAGTGAGTCGATTACGTGTGAGAATCCGGCAATACCTGTTGCAAATGTACGACGTACATCTGTATCGATAAGTGCCATCTCTGCTGACTCATAGTAATACTTATCATGCATGTACTGAATCAGGTTCAGGATATTTACATAAAGTCCTGCTAACCAATCAAGCATCTTCTTGTACTTAGCAAGAACTTCATCATAGTCAAGATACTCTGCAGTAATTGGAGCATACTCAGGACCAACCTGCATTGGCTTGCCTGTCTTCTTGTCTAAGAACTTCTCATCTTTACCACCGTTGATAGCGTAAAGGAGACACTTAGCAAGGTTTGCACGAGCTCCGAAGAACTGCATCTCTTTACCTGTCTGTGTAGCTGATACACAGCAGCAGATTGAATAGTCATCACCCCAGATAGGCTTCATAACATCATCATTCTCGTACTGGATTGAGCTTGTTCTTACTGAGATCTTAGCAGCATACTTCTTGAATGTATCCTGAAGAGCTGAAGAATAAAGAACTGTAAGGTTTGGTTCTGGAGCCGGTCCCATGTTCTCAAGAGTATGAAGGAATCTGTAGTCGTTCTTTGTAACCATTGAACGTCCGTCAACACCGATACCACCAACTTCAAGTGTAGCCCATACAGGGTCACCTGAGAACAGTTCGTTGTATGACTTAATTCTTGCGAACTTAACCATACGAAGTTTCATTGTGAAATGATCGATAAGCTCCTGAGCCTCAGCCTCTGTAAGCTTTCCGGCCTTAATATCTCTCTCAATATAAATATCAAGGAATGTTGATACACGTCCTACTGACATAGCAGCACCATTCTGAGTCTTGATAGCTGAAAGGTATCCGAAGTATAACCACTGAACAGCTTCCTTAGCGTTTGAAGCAGGCTTAGAAATATCATAACCATATGACTGAGCCATAACCTTCATCTCCTGCAGACGTCTGATCTGCTCTGCAAGCTCTTCTCTCTGACGGATAACATCATCAAACATATTACCATCGCCACAGTTTGCCTTGTCTTCCTCTTTCCAAGCGATCAGCTGATCGATACCGTAAAGAGCAACTCTTCTGTAGTCACCTACGATACGTCCACGTCCATAAGTATCAGGAAGACCTGTTACGATATGTGTATGACGTGCAGCTTTCATCTCTGGTGTATAGGCATCAAATACTGCCTGGTTATGTGTCTTGTGATACTCTGTAAAGATCTTATGGAAGTTCTCGTTTGGCTTGTAACCATACATCTCAAGAGCTTCCTCAGCCATCTTAATACCACCATAAGGCATGAATGCTCTCTTAAGTGGTTCATCTGTCTGAAGACCAACAACCTGCTCAAGGTCCTTTGTCTCAGGATCAATATATCCAGGGCCGTATGCTGTGATGCTTGATACAACATCAGCATCCTCCTTTAATACACCGCCGTTATCTCTTTCTGCTTTCTGAAGAGCCTGAAGCTTGTCCCAGAGCTTGTTAGTAGCATCTGTTGGTCCGGCAAGGAAGCTCTCGTCTCCGTCGTACATTGTGTAGTTGTTCTGGATGAAGTCTCTGACATTACATTCTTCTTTCCAGAGTCTACCTGTGAATGAATCCCATTCCTGGTTCTGTAACATAATAATTTTTTCTCCTTTCAATTTTATATTATGTGAATATATAATACACTCTAATGGTATTATACAGAATCTTTTTTTATAATTCAACAATCCTTATCATTTTTATTGTATTTCTTTTCGTACATTCGCATAATTTTTACAAATTTTTTTAATCTCTGAAAAAAAGCTTGACACAGAGTGAACTCCAAGAACTATCATTTAATTATCAAAGACAAGGAGGATCGTCAAATGAATAAATTATCAGACACATTTGAACTGAAAAATAAAGTATCAATTCCATGCATCAGATATGGAAATGAGATCAGCGTTGGCAAAGGAATTGCCGAAAGTGGAATTGCGATACATGGAACGCCATGACAGATTTGTATAAATCCGGCAAAATCAGTAACACCATATCGAATCGTTGAAAATGCCAACATGTGCTTATCATATTGAATACCGGTTGTTTTCCTGCCGGCACATCCAGTGCCAACCGCAGCTTGGTCGCCGGCTTTATATCTATCGTTCCTGCCATTTTATCCCTTACTTTCTTCTTTATATATCGTTCATTTTGAACAGACGAATCTATACTTTATCTCCCATCCTGATTTTTGTCGATTTTTAAGTATATGTGACAAATATTTAAACATATTGTAAACAGAAAATCCAGTATTTTATATCAGGAATGCGTTAATTACGGCAAATAACTGCATACGTGAAAAAAGCTGCCGGAATCCATCATATATCTCCCTTTTCACCTGCATTATATCAGGCAAAACCGGTTAATAAATGACCAATTCCGACAGCTTTTTGTCTCAGCTATTGTTTCTTATAATATCCCATATAATAGTATACTGCTTATGATTCTCTGCTGTTCTTCTCTGCATCTGCAGATATCTTATCGCTATCCGATTCTTTTTTAATAAATGTCTCATTAATGAAAAAGAATCCTCCGAGACCGATTGCAACAACGCCAAAAACAATAGCAAATATATCCATACCCATTTTATTATTCTCCTTTTCTTCTTACATATTCGGTTTTCAAATGTAAGAAGTCAGGAGTTTCTTTCCGTCCTTTTTATGTATATACTCAAGCCTTCGATACCATTGAGATGCATGCACCAGTGTGCCGATCTTCACCCACCATTTTCTGGTATCACAAACGAACCCTGATAAGGTAAACAGAAACGGTAAAACCAGGATCCACAGATCAACTGTTTTCTCTGATTGAAACGATTTCAAGTTCTGCGTTTCAAACACTGTACGAAGAACGCTTCCTGTCGGAAGTATCCCTATTTCATTAATTGATGTCGTCCGGACTTCACGAAGCACCGATTTATTCTGTTCAAGCCCCCGCTCCATTCTGGAGCTTTCTATATCACCTATGCCCAAAACGGTGGCAGCTAATATCAATATGATACAATATATCACACATATTTGTTTCTTCTGTTGTTGAAGCATAGCTGCCACCTCACTTTCTGTAGATTTCTTTCTGCATATCCTATACTTACTGCATGCCGCATAATCAGCACACTTGAGAACGAATAATTTCGCGTTCATTATCTCATAAATATAACAAAATGAATATTCTTTATTTTACTCTTATCTATTTCTTAATTTCTTCGCGGAGCTGTGTTCCAAGTTTCTGAATATCTTCTTCCAGGTCATCCTCCAGCTCATGCACATCTTTTTCAAGACGATCCTTAAACATCAGAAGGAAACTGATAAGAAGCAATCCGCTGGATACCCAGATAGCATGGAAGCCCAGATGTACCGACAGAATGCCTCCGATTCCGGCTCCGACCGCAAAGAACAGGATCACACCGAAATAATACAGTGACATTTCTAACTGCTCCGGTTTCTTTTCTCTTAAATATACAGATAAGGCTGCTGTTCCACTCCTGAGATTTCCGATACACATCGTACTCGCATAAGAATGTCCGTTGACTTTCCGGAATGTCTGAACCTGCATTGCACAGGAGAAAGATACCAATACCGTTGCCAGCATGTTCCATCCTTCTGTTAAAAATCCAACAAAGAACAAAATAAAGATCTCCATCAACAAAATGGATTGCCTCCAATGAAGCTTCTTTGCGTATTTGAACCGTCCCTGTACCTGTTCTGCAAAGAACACCCCAAATGCAAATGCAAACAACGGATACAGATATCGAAGTCCTGCCTGCCATTCACCCATCATAAAATGCTGACTCATCAGCACTACATTTCCTGTCTGTGCATTTGAAAACACTTCATCTCTTGTAAAATATGTATAGGCATCCTGAAATCCACCGGATAACGCCAGAAACACACTGGTAATAAACGCTTCCGACATCTGCCGTTTCGCCTGTCTGTTCTGCCCAACTTTCATCTCGATCAACTCTCCGTTCTTCTTCAAATACTATCAGACACAATATAGTTAGCAAGAACGATATGCCATGCTACAAAGAAAAACCGGATGTGAAACCCACACCCGGTTCTTCTTTGTCCGAAGTATATCCTGACGTTATAGTGTCTCAGGTGTATCTCACGAACATATATTGTATTCTGATCATTCAGATATTATTTCTGAGGACCTGCTGCAACTAATGCCTTACCAGCTTCGTTGCTCTCGTACTTAGCAAAGTTCTTGATGAATCTGTCAGCAAGATCTAATGCCTTTGTCTCCCATGCAGAAGCATCTGCATATGTGTCACGAGGATCAAGAATTGCCGGATCAACACCCGGAAGCTCTGTAGGTACTTCAAAGTTGAAGTAAGGGATCTTCTTTGTAGGAGCTGAAAGGATAGCACCGCTAAGGATAGCATCGATGATACCTCTTGTATCCTTGATTGAGATACGCTTGCCTGTTCCGTTCCATCCTGTATTTACAAGATAAGCCTTAGCTCCGCTCTTCTCCATCTTCTTAACAAGCTCTTCAGCATACTTTGTAGGATGTAACTCAAGGAATGCCTGTCCGAAACATGCTGAGAATGTAGGTGTCGGCTCTGTGATTCCACGCTCTGTACCGGCAAGCTTAGCTGTGAAGCCTGACAGGAAGTAGTACTGTGTCTGCTCTGGTGTCAGAATAGATACCGGAGGAAGTACTCCGAATGCATCTGCTGAAAGGAAGATAACATTCTTTGCTGCAGGAGCTGATGAGATAGGACGAACGATGTTCTTAATATGATCAATTGGATAAGATACACGAGTATTCTCTGTAACGCTCTTATCTGTGAAGTCGATCTTACCATTTGCATCTACTGTTACGTTCTCAAGAAGAGCATCTCTTCTGATCGCATTATAGATATCCGGCTCTGAATCCTTATCAAGGTCGATAACCTTTGCGTAGCAGCCACCTTCGAAGTTGAATACGCCGTTGTCATCCCAGCCGTGCTCATCATCACCGATCAGGAGACGCTTAGGATCTGTTGAAAGTGTTGTCTTACCTGTTCCTGAAAGACCGAAGAAGATAGCTGTGTTCTCACCGTTCATATCTGTGTTTGCTGAACAGTGCATAGCTGCCATTCCCTTAAGTGGAAGGTAGTAGTTCATCATTGAGAACATACCCTTCTTCATCTCTCCGCCGTACCATGTATTGATGATAACCTGCTCATGGCTTGTGATGTTGAATGCTACACATGTCTCTGAGTTAAGACCAAGTTCTTTATAGTTTTCTACTTTAGCCTTTGATGCGTTGTAAACAACGAAATCCGGCTCGAAGTTCTCAAGTTCTTCAGCAGTTGGCTTGATGAACATATTTGTTACGAAATGTGCCTGCCAAGCTACTTCTACGATAAAACGGATAGCCATACGAGTATCAGCGTTTGCTCCACAGAAAGCATCAACTACAAATAATTTCTTATTTGAAAGTTCCTTCTTGGCAATATCCTTAACGGATGCCCATGTCTCTTCTGTCATTGGATGATTATCGTTCTTGTAACCATCTGTTGTCCACCATACAGTGCCCTTTGAATTCTCATCAACAACAATATACTTATCTTTAGGTGAACGTCCTGTATAAATACCTGTCATTACATTAACAGCGCCAAGCTCTGTTTCCTGTCCTTTTTCATATCCTTCAAGAGTAGATTTAGTCTCTTCCTCGAAAAGTGTTTCATACGAAGGGTTGTAAACGATCTCTGTAGTTCCAGTAATGCCATACTTGCTTAAATCAATATTTTTCATTGTACACAAATCCTCTTTTCTTTCTAAGTATTATTCTATGGAGGTTAGTTTGTACTACCAACTTCCACAGTCAATTTGTATTATAGCCATCCCTAATCAAAAAGTAAAGAAAATCTTTACCGGATATGACTTTTTTACATTTTTTTTATAATCATCACGCCTGTATTTTATAATTTATATTTGTTTTAGAAACACAGACAGATTGCATAGACAAGTGCCGCCATGATCCATGCAACAACACACTGTCCGACCACAACTACCAGTGCCCATTTGCTTCCAAGTTCCCGTTTTACGGAAGAAACGGCTGCTACACATGGAGTATACAGCAGACAGAATATCAACAATGACAGAGCGGATGCCGGTGTCAGGATCTTATGGATAACATCCATGCTTCCGGTCAGCACAGACAATGTTGATACTACACTCTCCTTGGCCATAAATCCAGATATCAGTGCCGTCGATATCCGCCAGTCTCCGAAACCAAGCGGTGCAAATACCGGTGCGATCAATCCTGCGACAACTGCAAGGATACTGTTCTGTGAATCTGCCGTCAGGTTAAAGTGCAGATCAAAGCTCTGTAAGAACCAGATCACGATCGTTGCCACAAAGATAACCGTAAATGCCCGCTGTAAGAAATCCTTTGCCTTTTCCCATAATAACTGCAATACATTTTTCAATGCCGGCATTCTGTAGTTTGGAAGCTCCATAACAAACGGAACTGCCTCACCCTTGAATAATGTCTTTCTGATAATAAGCGCCACAAGGATTCCTATCAGTATTCCCACAACATACAACCCGACCATAACAAGTACTTTATACTTTGGGAAAAACGCTGTTGCAAAGAATGCATAGATCGGAAGCTTTGCAGAACAGCTCATAAACGGGGTCAACAGGATCGTCATCTTACGATCACGCTCCGACGGAAGGGTACGGCTCGCCATAATGCCGGGAACCGTACAGCCGAAGCCAACCAGCATCGGCACAATACTTCTTCCGGATAACCCAATCTTTCTGAGTGGTTTGTCCATGACGAAAGCAACACGAGCCATATATCCACTGTCTTCCAATAACGAAAGAAATAAGAACAGCACCACTATAATCGGAAGAAAACTCAGCACACTTCCAACTCCCTTAAAGATACCATCGATCACAAGTGAATGAATCACCGTGTTCACCGACCATGCAGTCAGAAGCTGATCCATCTGCGCTGTCAGATAATCAATCCCTTTCTCCAGCAGATTCTGAAGTACCGCTCCGATCACATTAAAGGTCAGAAAGAAGACTGCTCCCATGATCAATATAAAGGTCGGTATCGCGGTATACTTTCCCGTAAGAACCGCATCGATCCTCCGGCTTCTGATACGTTCCTTACTCTCTGCCGGTTTGACAACCGTTTGTCTGCAGATCCGCTGTATAAAATCGAACCGCATGTCTGCAATTGCTGCTGCACGATCAATTCCACGTTCTTCTTCCATCTGGCTTACAATGTGTTCTATCATCTCCGTCTCATTCTGTTCAAGATGCAGAGATTTTTCCATCTCTGCATCCCCTTCTGCCACCTTCGCCGCAGCAAAACGAACCGGGATTCCCGCATTCTCTGCATGGTCTTCGATCAGATGCATGATTCCATGCAGGCACCGGTGCACCGAACCACCATGATCTTCCGGATCACAGAAATCCTGTCTGCCCGGTCTCTCCTGATATCTGGCGACATGAACTGCATGTTCGATCAATTCATCTACACCCTGATTCTTGATCGCAGAGATTGGAATAACCGGAATTCCAAGCATACTTTCCAGCTGGTTAATACGGATTGATCCTCCGTTCTCACGAACTTCATCCATCATATTCAGTGCCAGCACCATCGGTATATCAAGCTCCATCAGTTGCATCGTCAGATAGAGATTTCTCTCAATATTGGTTGCATCCACGATATTGATTATGCCCTTTGGTTTTTCATCGAATACAAACTGTCTGGTTACAATTTCTTCGCTACTGTACGGCGAGAGAGAATATACACCCGGAAGGTCGGTTACTCTTGTGTCCGGATATCCTTTGATCATTCCCTCTTTCCGATCAACCGTTACTCCGGGGAAATTACCTACATGCTGATTCGAGCCTGTCAACTGGTTAAATAATGTCGTCTTGCCACAGTTCTGGTTACCAACCAGAGCAAAGGTCAGGATCTCATCCTTCGGCAGCGGATGTTCATCTGCTTTCACATGATACTTTCCGCCTTCGCCAAGTCCCGGATGTTCTACTAAAGCTTTATCCTTTTTGTTATCTTTCCTATGTTCGTCTTCATCTGATTTTTTATCTGATACCTCGATCTGCTCAGCATCCGCCAGTCGGAGCGTCAGTTCATAATCATGAATACGGATTTCAAGAGGATCGCCCATTGGTGCATATTTGATCAGTTCAACCTCAATACCGGGTATCACGCCCATGTCAAGGAAATGCTGTCTCAGTGCTCCATCACCGCCAACTGTACAGATGGTTGCGGACTGTCCCTCTTTCAAATCTTTGATCGTCATTTGTATCGCCTCTTAACTCTTTATAATAAATATTTATCAATTGCTTCTGCACATCCATCATGGTCGCAGTCATTGACAACAACCGCAGCAACTGCTTTTACATGTTCATTTGCATTTCCGACCGCAATCGCTAATCCTGCAGTTTCCAATATATTCAGATCGTTATCTGCATCACCAACCGCAATCGTTTCATCGATTTCAATACCCAGGTGCTCACACAGCCGGAACAGCCCGGTTCCTTTGGTAACTCCTGTCGCCGAACATTCCAAAGCGGTCTTCTCCGCATCCGCAAGAACAAGATCCAGTCCGGCAAGTCTCTTTCTGGTTCTCTCTCTGCCTTCTGCTGTCGCATGATACAGGTTCAGCTTCGGGACCTCAAATGGATGTTCCTTATAATATTCATAGATATCATCGACCTGTGTTGTAACCTTCTCATACATTGGCCGATAGACGCCCATCCCAAAGCGTTCCATCTGGGGTATGTCCTTTTTCTGCACTATGGATTCGATTGCAAGCAGATGCACCATTAGATCTTCTTTTTTACTTTCTGCCAGAATCTTTTCTGCCAGTTCAATAGAGATTGCATTCGAATACAGGATCTTCTCCTCTTTCACATCATACAGAATCGCGCCGCTGGAGCAGACAACATAACGCAGTCCCGGTATCCGCTTAAAATATTCCCGAAGCTCTGCCACACATCTTCCGGTCGAAAGGATCACTTCCTTTCCTGCATCAAATGCGCGGTTCACAGCTTCCAGTGTCTGCTCTGATATCCGCTTTTCGGAATTTAATAAGGTTCCATCCATATCAAAAGCAATCAACTTGTATTTACTCATATCCATGTCTGCCTTTCTGTTTTTATATTCAGATCTGTTTCATTCCGATACTGTTATTCTCTTTCATTTATATTTGTTTTGTGTTTATTTTTTTCTTATTGCTTTAATCTCTTCCGTAATCTTTTTTCGGTTCTTTATCAATCCACGCACCCAACGGAAAACAGTATAAAACGGCAACAGAATCTTATGACGGTATACCATCGGTACATTCTCTTTATAAAATCCCATATCCGGGAAAAGTCTCCGCCACATATACCGCCATTTTGTTCCGGTTGTGATTGTGTCTCCATCTGCCTGAAGTTCTTTCAGCGCCCGTTCCACCATGCCGGCGACCGTTCCGTATGTGCCAGAATACATCAGTTCGGCAAGAAGCTCCCGCTCCTGTTCTGTAAGCCGGTTCTTTTGCCCCATATCCTCCGATGCAAATATCTTATGTGCAAGACTCCGCAGCGTCTGCTCAAATTCCGCTGCTCCAAATACAGCTAACTCCTGCCCGATGTATTCATAATCAAAATGATCGACATATGCTTCATTCAGAATATAGCAATCTGTAAGTGTCCGTATTCCGGTTCCTGAACCTTTATGATGCTTATAAGCATGGGCGATCACATAAATATACAGATCATTTTCTTCAAAATGATAACCAAAGGAATTGCTTTCATCTTTTATCAGTCTGTCCTTCACATCCTGATAATATTGATTCCATTCTGCTCCCGGCTTCTCTGAAAACAATACCCGGTGCATCTCGAAATTATAGACCGGTTCTTTCAGATAAGTATCATGTGCTCCAACGCCATAAGCTTCCGTCTGATATCCGTGTTCTTCCATATACGACCGGATCTTCTGACTGTATACAGGATCAAACAAGATATCATTATCTGACATTTCCCTCATTCCGGGCGTCTTATACAGATCCTTTATGATGCTCCCCTTTAATGGCATATACCAGATACCTTCGGCTTCCATATATCTAAATAACTGCTTTCTTGCAGCATCTAACAGCATATTCTTACGCAACGCCTTATCCCTTTTCTCCCGCCATGCCGCAAGAAGCTGCGGATACTCTGCCGCAAATGTCTGGTCCACCTTTAACGCAGGTTCAATGGCGTCATAAACCAGAGCGCCTAACATATGATATTTGCTCCACTTCCAGACAGCCTGCAGATCCATCTGATGCAACCGTTCCGTTGATACCGGTTTCATATGAAGTCCACACGCCACTAACTCCAGAAAATCCCATTCATTTTTTCCAAGTGTCCTGATGTTATACTGAATCATATTATCTCATTCCTCATTCTTCCCTGTCCGTCATCATTGCTATCGTACGGTCACACACCTGCAAAGCTGCCGGCCGGTGGGTAACGATCAGGACAGTCCGATCTGTCATTGCACGGAGATTGGAAAGCAGCCGTTTCTCTGTCTGTTCATCCAGTGCACTTGTCGCTTCATCAAGGATCAGAACCGGGTGTCCGGAATAAACCGCCCTTGCAACTGCCAGACGCTGGATCTGTCCCTCCGATAATCCATGTCCCTGTTCTCCAAGTGGAGTTTCCATCTGTTCCGGAAGCTGATAAACAAATTCTGCGCAGGCAGCTTTGAGTGCCTGTGTCAGTTTCTCCGTGTCGACATGCTCACCAAATGCCACCGCTTCCTTTATTGTTCCACTCATCAGATGATTTCCCTGCGGTACATAAGCAAACAAAGACCGGAAGCCTGCATGCATCTTATGCCTTTCACCGCCAAATATTACGTTACAATCCCCGGAATCCAGTGCATACAGACTCATTAATATTTTAAGCACTGTACTCTTTCCACACCCGGATGGTCCGGTCAGTGCCAGGAATTCTCCTCTTGCAATATGCATATTAAAATGCTCCAGAACCTTTCTTTCACAGTAGTCTGTATCTGTCTGTGCCTGAACACCCAGCAGATCCGTATCTCTCCGATAGGCAAAGGAGCCATTCACAATCTCAAGAGCCATAAACTGTTCCCGGAAATCGGAAGGGAGTATCTCTGATCCCGTTCTGTCCGGTTCAAAGGTTTCTGCCTGCATCAGCCGTTCTGCACTGGCAAGGCAGGCAAAATATTTTGGGAAATACCCAGACAGATTCGCAAACGGTGTCTGGATCTGTGCGACAAGCTGAAGCACTGCTATAAAGGTTCCATAGGAAACCTGTCCTTTCAATATTCCATACCCACAATATATGGCTCCCAGAATATAAGCTCCATTCATTGCTGCACCGAACCCGATATTACAGATATTGGAAAATCTGTTTTTCTTCATCCGGCTGCCCTGATGTGCATTCATATACCGGTCTGCTTCATCTGCCGTTTCCTGTTCTTTTACGAATGTGTGAAGGATCACCAGACCGGATAACCGTTCCGATAAAAAAATCCGTAATCTGCCATCTGCCTCCTGCACTTTTTTATGCAGACGTTTCAACACCCGCCGGAATATCCAGGTCAGAAAGACAAGCAGAAGACCTCCCGGTATCAATACATAAGCAAGTTCCGGCATAATACCGATCAGCAGAACAACCGCGATCAGGATCCGTGTCAGCATCCCGCATACACCGGGAACGATCTGCGCCAGTCCATCCGCCACGATCACAGTATCTGAAGTCAGGCGGTTCATCCATTCTCCGGAATGGATCTGTGTGACTTCGCGGTAACTTCTTCCCATAAGTTCCGAAAACAATCGTTTCTTCCAGATATTTTCATAAGTTGACCGTGTTTTTTCTTCCAGATAACGGTCAACCGCCCGGAACGTGATCTGCAGGATCACAAGCAGTACAAGTCCTGTTCCCGCTGCCACAAAACCGGAACGTTCTCCTTCCACCGCATGATCGATCAGATTCCGGAGCAGTAATGCGAGCAGGCCGCCGGACATACCAAGAAGGACAGATATTATAAGCAGGAAAACGATATAATACCGCTTTCCTGCTATACCCTGCCACATCCATACAAATGTTTTCCTGTTCTGTTCACCCTGCATCATCCTGCTTTGTTTCTTCATCTGCTCTTACCCATTTTCCTGCGCAGCCGAGCAGCTCTTGCCTTTACAAATAAAATACCTGCCCGGATATAAAAAAGATCACACCATATATGCACATACCATCTGTATCGCTTATCCGTAACCGGAATCTCTTTTCCATCCCGTATCACCCCGGTAAGCACTCCGATAATATCCGGATCTGTAATATCATATTCTCTCCTGTAATTGTGATCCCCACAGATCACATAACCATCATTTCTTACAGAAAGTATCCTGTGCAGGATATAATGATCTCCCCTTTTATAAAGCACCGCATCATACTTTTTAAGCCGTCCTTCCGGTCTGGCCTTTATGATCATAATATCACGATGTTCCCGAAGGAGAGGCATCATACTGCGTCCTACATTGGTATATATAATAGTTCCATATTTGTTTAACTGTTCCTCATAAGTAGAACAGCTATCATATCCCTGTTTCTCCGTTTTCATTTTCTCTCTTTTTGCTGTTCCGGCTTCTCAATATTCGATCGCACCAATGGAATCCAGCTTCTTCAATATTCCCTTCACATCCCTGCGGACAACAGCCTCCGGTGCATCATATGCATCTGTCATTGCATGAACGATATCATCCTCTGTCACAGTTTTTTTCAGACATTCTACGATAAAGCCCGCTGTCTCATTGCTTCTGACCAGACCGGAAAAGCTGTCGGTTCCGGCAGCTACCATGATCTGTTCTCCATCTGTTTCATATGTAATAAATTCATCTTTTAATTTCATTTACCGCTCCATTATTTCTGTATATTTTCGTTTTGTTGTTTTATATGTTTTTAATCTGCATAATCTATATCTGTATTCATTCCATTGTAGGAAGTCTCCACTGCCTGCATGGACATATTGCAGCCCAGCCGGTACAGCTTTGTTTTATCCATGATCTGCTCCGCCAGACGGATTGTCGATGATAATACCGCCGGCTGATCTGAACGATAACTCTGCTGTAATATCATCTTCCATGCATCCCGCTTCCTGATCTGTTCGATATGATTGACCGTATCCCGTTCCAGAATACATACTGCCTTTAATGGAACCATGATGTTGTTCTGCAGATGATCCTTGCCCGCCCATGGGGTTCCGCATGCCAGCACGCCTTTGCCGGTTACTTTCAACAATGGCTTATCGTCATTTACCATCACAGCACGATTTCCAAAATATTTGCGCCACAGCTTGGTATGCGTAGATTTTCCGGTTCCACTCTTCGCCGTGAACAGATACGCTTCTCCATCCACCGCTATCACCGAACCATGAAATAACAAGGTATTGTATGCGATCATCTGATCTGCGATCTTCCGGTATAACGCCAGCGTTTCCAGATATGCATCACTGTAGTATCCAAACCACGATCTTCCCGGTCCTTTCCTTCCACCGACCTGTTCCTGCTTCTCCGACCAATCCCGTTCCGCTGCGATATCCCTCTGTGTGATCATCACCGAAAATGCCTCCGGTCCCGTTGTCAGGTAGTCCCGACAATATTCTCTTGTACTTCTGTAATTCGCATAGATCTTTATCGTTACATCTGCAAGCCGGATCCAGAATATAAATTTTTCATTCCCAAATCCCATCTTTTCATTCTTCATGTTCCATATACCACCATCATTTAAAATCCTGCCTTAGTTTACCACACAGTAAGGATGACGTGCAATAAGAAAAAAGACACCCTCGTGGCCAGGGTGCCTTCAATGCTATAGCAATTTAATGTATTGTGTTAAATATTATTTAACTTTGATCTTGATTGTCTTTGTTGTTGCTTTGTAGTTCTTTGTTGCAGCAACCTTAACAGTTACTCTGTAAGTACCTTTCTTGATACCCTTAGCCAGAGTGATCTTGCCTTTCTTTACAACAATCTTCTTTGAGCTTCTCTGATAAGTTACTTTAGCCTTATCCTTTACACCAGAAACCTTGAATGTATAAGATTTAGCTTTCTTCTTAAATGTTGAAGCTTTCTTGGTCTTATAACCGTTTTTAACTGTCAGCTTCTTCTGAGTTGCCTTCTTAATTGTGTATGAAGATGACACTTTTCCGGCATACTTGCCCTTACCAGTGATCTTTACTGAGTAAGTACCAGCATTTTTGCCGCTTGTAACTTTAACAGTATAGTCTGTACCGGCCTTTAATGTTACTTTCTTGCCGCTCTTGGTTTTATACTGAACCTTGATCGTCTTAGGAGTCTGTTTCTTACCTGTATAAGTAAGTGTAGAACATGTAATTGTTGTGTTCTTCTTTGTTAACTCCTGTGAAGTAACTGACTCTGTTGCAGCCATTGCTGTACATGGAATCATAAGAGCGATAACCATGATAATAGCAATCAGCTTCTTTAAATTCTTCATATTGAGTTTTCTCCTTCCTAGCACATTTTCGGATAAAAATCGTTCTGATCATTTTGAAAACTGAAGTTCTCTCACCACTTTAACCAGAACATCTATGATAAAACAGCCGTCTGCCACGTATCGGCCGAATCATCCAACCTGAATCCATCTGCCAGATCCTGTTGAACGGATCCGCTATCTATCTGGATCTGTTCTATTTTCCACTTTTCTGGTCTTTTCCATAGCCGTATCCATAGCCATAGGATTTATATTTTCCATAATAACTCTTGTATGCACGTCCGGACACTTCTACCCGGTTCAGGATCACACCCAGCAGTTTACAGCGAACCTGTTCCAACTGCTGCATGGATTGTTTTATCACGTTCCTGGACGTTTCACCACTACGGACAACAAGTACTGCACCATCACATAAGGAAGCAACCTGTGCAGCATCTGCGACACTGCCAAGTGGCGGCGAATCTATGATCACATATCTATACTGCTCTGCCAGTTTATTAAGCAGTTCTGCAAAACGATCATCCTCCAATAATGCAGATGGATTCTCTAACAGATTGCAACATGGCACGATATAACCATTTGGGATATTTGTTTCATATACAACATCCTCATATTCTGCCTGCCCGGACAGATAATAGCCCAGATCCTTGATCTCGCCTTCTGTCTGGATATTATGTCTGCTCTTGATCACTGATTTTCTCAAATCCACATCAAGAAATACAGTCGGAAATCCGGCTTCTGCCATCATCTTCCACAGATTCATGGAAATGGTACTTTTGCCTTCATTTGGCAGACTACTTGTGATCAACAACTTCTTTGTATTTTTCCCACAAAACTTGATATTTATACGAAGCCTGTTCATTGCTTCTTCGACAGCATACGGCATTTCTTTAAAATCAATATTTATCTTTTTCATTTGCTTCGTCTCCCTTTCAATCCAGATTTTGTTTCTCCATATTCAGCGCCGTCCTCATTCTGTTCCAGTGACTCACTGTCTGGAATTGAAGTAAGCGGAACAATTCCAAAGTATTTTTCCATATCGGATGCTGTATGGATCGTATCATCCAGGAGATATCGTATGATCAGGATCAGACAGTAAATAAATGCGCCCGCCAATGCTCCGATCAGTGTATATTTCAGATAACTTGGTCCTGCCTTCTGATCCGGTATTCTTGCAACCTGAGCAATATTCGGTGCATTGGTACTCATTGTATCCGGAAGATATTCTACCGCAATCTCAGCCAGTGTGTTTGCTATGTCTTTTGCCTGCTCCGGATCTGTGCTTGTAACTGTTATCTTCAGTACTCTTGTATCCGCCGGATTCTCAAGTACGATCATCTGTGCAAGCTCTGCCGAATCCATTGACAGATTCAGTTTGGAGATTACCTGATCCAGTACCGGATAACTGAGCATCAGTTCCTCATAATCCTTTGTCAGCGACATACCAATATTCAGATCGGACAGATTTACAACGGAATCCTCCGATGCAGATACGACATACAGTTTTGCGGTCGACTGGTACGTCGGTTTGATCATAAAATATGCATATGCATTTAACAAGACTGCACCAAGCAAAAATGCAAGTATGATAAAATGTAACTTATCCATCAGTGCATATCCCAGATCGACCAGATCTATCTCTTTATCGTCATCATCAACGGTCACCATCGTCACCTTATTGATCTTTTCTTCTTTTCCATTGTCCGACATCGGTACTTTTTTATTTTCTGCGCTCATGTTCTCCTCCATCCAAAGTATCTCTATTCTGTATATTCTTTATAAAACAGCTCTGCGATCGCTGCATTCAGACTTTCCTCATCTGCCTCAAAGGTAGCGAAATCAAGTTCATCCAGCCCTTCTGTTCCGGAAATAGATACCTCGCCCTCATCCTTCTCTTTCACAACAAGAAGTGCCAGCTTGCTGAATTTATTTGCCGATATATTCGTCACCATATAATCTCCCAGTGCATTGTACAGATCCAACGGTAGGTACTGTCTGTCTGACATTTCTCTTTTATATTTTTCTTAAGCCCTTCCATATATACGGACTGACGTTTCATTCTGTTTTCATTTGTTTCATCAGCGACATCCCAACGGTCATGTACATAATGTACCGCCTGCTCATCACTGAGCCGAACCGTATCTCCAATCTTAAGGGATGGATCCACTTTGGAAAAATCATCCTCAATCGTAACTGTTACTCCTCCTGCCATATGATTGATGATAGAAATTGCTCCCATATTTACAGCAGCATATCCGTCAATCTTCTGACCACCAAGCAGCTCTGATACAGCATCCACGGTATTCTCGCAACTGGCTTCCAGTCCATCTCCGCTTGCATGTGCAAGTGCAATCTGTACAACAGAATCGCCCAGATAAGAATTGTCGAGATCCAGGGATTTTACATTTGTCAGTGTATTTCTGTTGATCGCCAGAGTCTTAAATGTCCCTTCAC
The DNA here is from genome assembly GCF_003480025.1 of Clostridium sp. AM46-21. NCBI lineage: Bacteria > Bacillati > Bacillota > Clostridia > Eubacteriales > Clostridiaceae > Clostridium > Clostridium sp. AM46-21. The sequence continues at coordinate 3,943 of NZ_QUIB01000019.1, read as the reverse complement.
TGATATCTCTGACCATCAGCATAAGCACATCACTCTGCCCGGATTCTCCATAGTCCTCTGCTTTTTTTACTTTATCCAGTGAATCGATACCCATGAACAGATAGGTCTCTATATTCTTCTTCGGAAGATATTTCTTGCCATTTATACGGACAACTCCCTGCTCTGCCTCATATGCCTCCTGCTTCCGGAGCTTCTGCCGGTCAATTGCCCGGAACACAATAACTGCCGCTAAACAAAATATGATAACTGCTGCAATGGTAATTGTCAGTTTTTTATATAATTTCAGTTTTTCCTGTCTGGAATGTATCCTGTGTGCCATCTTTCTTTCTCTGATCAGAACAGGTTCCCTATCAGATCAGATCCTCCTGTCGGCCATGTTTTCTCACATATGATAAGTGCTGTCAATATAATAAACAGTATAACACTGATTATGATCGCTACTTTTTTTGACATCTGTCTATCCTCCAACCTTTTATCTCAAACCAAGAAGCTGACATCCATATGCATCTATCTCTGCAAGAATGTCTGCGCCTGCTTTCTTTTCCAGTCTCTGTCGTCCCTCTATCAGATTCGGAGGGCGGTGATGAACGCCATGACAGTCACTTCCCAGAATATGTGCCTGCCTCTTTTGAAACATGCGGATCAACATCCCGCCCTGTTTCCAGTCTGACAAACTTTCTGCATTGATCTGTATGGTAACCGGAAGCTCCATCAGCTTTTTTATGTACGGCTTATTCCCTGAAATCTTCATAAAGCGTTCCAGATGAGCGATAATGATCCGGAGCTGTCTCTCATGGATCAGCTTTTTTACCTGTAAAAGATCTTCATCCGTCCACGTCCGGAACGGCATCTCAAGCAGCAGAAGCTCTGTTCCCTGGATTGTCAGCCGGTCAACCTTATCTGCATCTCCGATCCCATCAAAAAAAGCAACTTCCGCTCCAAGCAGAAGCTGTGGGGTATCCGATATGTTTTCAGTCGTTACTGCCTCTATCAGGCTTTGATATGCATGTTCCCGTTTTTCAAGAAAATGTTCAATTCGATCCTCGTCCGCATAAAAGTGCGGTGTCGCGATCATTCTGTCTACACCGGCATTCCGACTGAGCCGAAGCATCTCTATGGATGTTTCTATATTTCTGCTTCCATCGTCAATTCCCGGAAGAACATGTGAATGGAAATCGATTACTTCCATATTTTACTGTAACCTTTCTTTTTAAGCCATTGAAATTATATTCCAGAAGCGAACAGATATCACAGCCACTCTTTTTGCACTGCGAATTTAGAAATTGCTTTCATTTCTATTTTATTTTACCCTGTCTCCCCTGTATACCCGCACCAAGTGCGTTCAATAATTTCACATGAAATTATGCCACATCCGCCTTTTAATGTAAAGGTATCAGGATTATTTTCTACATTTTTACATCAACACAGCACGCATGTGGCCTTTTTATTGTCTTATTTTTATATTTTATTTTTCTCTTTTTAATTCTTTTAATGCTCTGGATAACCTGATTGGATTGCCATACCGAAGTGTTGAATTACGGAAGATCTTACCTCCCAGAACACCCATACCGATCACCGATATATATAAAATTATTGCTGATATAACAACTTCCCATGTTGCTACATCTCCCATCGCAACTCTTGCAAACATTGCACTGTAAGAACTGATCGGTAGATATGAACAGATCCTGATGACCAGTCCGTCTACATTTGTCAGGTTCATCAGTACGACAAAATACACGATCATTACGATCATCTGCGCCGTACCGGCTGATTTGTTCAAATCCTCGATCTTAGATACCAGTGCCCCAAGTGCTCCATACATAAATGCATAGAACAGGAATCCACCAAGGCCGAATACCGCAAATGCGATCAGAACATCAGATGGGATATTTAATACAGAACCCATAAAGCCGCCCCAGTAGTCTTTATTAAAGTTGTATGAGATCAACAGGGCTGCCATGATCAATCCGACCTGAAAGAACGTAGCAACTGTTCCGGCAAATACCTTTCCAAATAAAATATCTCTGGAGTTCGTTGTTGTTACCAGAATCTCGATCGAGCGGTTGCTCTTTTCATTTGCCACACCGGTTGCGATCGACATTCCATACATAACGATCAGCATGAAGATCACGATAACCAGAATATAACAATACCAGTAATTGCTTGTGCTGTCCTTACCGAGGATAACTTCTTTTGCCTGAATATCTGCATAATCAAGACTCATAAGTTCATCAAAATCCAAATCATGTGCTTCACTGTACTGTTTCTTGGACAACATGGACAGGTAACTGTCAAAGGTACTGGTGTAATCATCAAACATGCCTTTATTATAAACATAATAGGTATATTCTGACGTACTATAAACTACATAACCAAGTTCCGCATCTTCACTTTTAACCAGCGACTCTACTTCTGCTGCATCCTTACATTTCTGCAGCTTGACATCCGGATATACCTGCGCCAGCAAACCTTCATCCATAATACCGGATGCATCATAATATGCATATACGGATTCATTCTCCTGATCCGATTCATCCTCTGCATCTGTCTCTTTATCAGACGAAGGACTTCCACTTGTAAACGATTCCTTAATTCTCGGTGCGAACATGATGCCTACGCAAAGAAGTGCCAGTAAGATCGTTGAAATCAGATAGGATTTACTGCCAAAATAATTACCGAGTTCAAACCTTAATATTGTACCAATCTTTTTCATATATCTTAACCTCTCTTTCCAAACAGACCCTTTTTCTGCTTTGGTTCAAATTCAGAAAAAGAAGTTCCGATATTATTTTTTTCTTTTATATCTTCCGGTGTCTCCTCATCTCCGACTGCCGATACAAATATATCATTCAGGGAAGGCTCATAAACTCCATAGCTCCTAAGCCTGATTCCCAACTCTTTAAAACGGGAAAGCACCTGCCATTCATCCTGTTCCGGCAGAATCTGTGTCACAACATGATGCTTGTTATGGCTGATCACCTGCACCTGATCTGCAAACTTATCACGAAGAATCTGTTCCAGTTCTTCCGACTCCATTCCAACAGCCGCAACTGCTTTATGTCCTTTTCCGTATTCTTCCTTGATCTTGTCAAGGTTGCCTGCCAGTGCCACTTCACCATGATTGATCACTACGATATCTTCACAGAATTCTTCCACATAGCTCATCTGGTGGCTGGAGAAGATAACGATCTTTCCGTCTGCGATCAGTTCATTTATAACATCCTTTAAGATCTGGGAATTCACAGGATCTAAACCGGAAAACGGCTCATCTAAGATCACGATGTCAGGATCTGCTACTAATGTTGCTGCAAGCTGTACCTTCTGCTGATTACCCTTCGATAACGTATCCAGTTTCCGGTTCTCGTACTGGATCACATCCAGACGGGTCAGCCACTTCCGCATATTCTCTTCCGCCTGCTTCTTATTCATCCCACGAAGCTTTGCCAGATATACTAACTGCTCACTAATCAGACGTTTCGGATATAAGCCACGTTCCTCCGGCAGGTATCCGACCTGCCCCGCTGATAGACAAAGGGGGCTCCATCTAATAAGACCTGACCTTCATCTGCATGGAAAACATCCATGATGATCCGAATCGTTGTGGTCTTTCCTGCGCCATTTCTTCCCAACAGTCCGAGTGCGCTTCCACCCTCTACCGAGAAATTGATCCCGTGCAGGATCTCTGTGCCATCAAAGCTCTTTTTGATGCCCTGTAATTCTAATTTCATATCTCTCTCCTTTTTATGAACCGACATTCATATCCCTGTTATGAATGTACGATCAGTTTCAGGTTGCAATTTCCATCTACTATATCATAATTCAACTCTGAAACAATCTTTAATAAGCTTAATTATCGTTTGTAACGGTTCATATTTTCCTCTATTCCGGTTCTATTCGAAAGTAAGAAAATCCTCAAATTCTATCTCGGATGGCAGTCTCA
>NZ_QUIB01000018.1:0-72186 GCF_003480025.1 Clostridium sp. AM46-21 | reverse complement strand
ATCCCCTCTTGGGCTTACCGATACCGTACCGACCTTTACGCCATCCGGCATACAGTTACGTTTAAACTGCTGACGGAAAAATCTGGTATAGAATACCTTCTGCCATTTCTTTATCTCTTCATCTGTAAATGTATATGCTTCTATTTCCCCATCTTCCGAAGCTTCTACACTCTGTCTTACCGCTTCTTTACAAAGGTCATAGACATCTTCCGGCTCCATACCATAACGCAGTGTGTAATACAAGAAGAAATCATGCAGGATATAGGATCCAACAGTATCCTCTGTCTTCTGCGCGATCGTTCCATCCGCATTCGGCGGAAGCAGTTCAGGGCTTACCGGCGTATCAATGATATCCTCTATCACGTCTTTAATTCCCGGAAATCCATTTCGATCCATATCATGTCCAACTTCATCTACCAGAGTCCGAACCAGAGTCTTCGGGATGCTGGTATTCACCGCATACATGCTCATGTGGTCTCCGTTATAGGTACACCATCCAAGTGCAAGTTCTGACAAATCACCGGTTCCGATCACAAATCCGCCCTCTTTATTGGCTACATCCATCAAGATCTGTGTCCGCTCTCTCGCCTGACAGTTCTCATATGTAATATCATGTACTGTTTCATCCTGCCCGATATCTGCAAAATGCTGACGGACAGAATCTACGATGCTGATTTCCCGGATGTCACATCCAAGCAGTTCCATAAGCGTTGTTGAATTGCTTTTTGTGCGTTTCGTCGTTCCAAATCCCGGCATCGTGATACCAGTTACTGTCTCCGGTGGCAGTCCGAGATTCTTTACTGCCTGTGCAGATACCAGAAGTGCCAGCGTAGAATCCAGTCCACCGGATACGCCAACAACGATACATGACGCATGTGTGGCTTCGATTCTTCTTTGCAGGCCTGCAACCTGCATTGCAAAGATCGACCGGCATCGTTCCAGTCTGTTCTTTGATGGAACAAATGGTGTCATGGAAACCTTTGCGCATACTTCTTTTTTCTCTGCAAATACCTTCTCGCAGTTTACTGTCATGTATTCTCCGGCTTCAAAATTCCGTTTACACTCCGCAAAGGATTTATTTGCCAGACGATCATGGCGGATCTTTGTCATATTAAAATCACGGATCAGGATACCATCTTCAAATGGCTTGATCTCGCCTAATAATTTTCCGTTTTCATACATCAGATTATGTCCGGAAAATACCATATCCGAGGTTGATTCATAGGCTCCGGCTGATGTATAGACATATCCACAGATACAGGAGGATGACATACTTCCTGTCAGTGTTCTTCTGTACTGTTCCTTTCCGATCACTTCATTGGATGCCGACAGATTGAGCAGGATCTCTGCTCCCTGAAGTGTCAGCAGTCTTCCCGGTGCGATCGGTGTCCAGAGATCCTCGCAGATCTCCATGCCAAATGTAACATGCTCCTCCTGCTGATTCGGATCCGTCATCTCGATCAGGATGGAATTGCCAAATAAAGTTTCCGATCCATCTGCCAGTTCAACTGTCCGGTTCTCTACACATCTTCCACTAAACCACCGTTTCTCATAAAACTCTCCGTAATTCGGCAGGTAGATCTTCGGAACGAGTGCGAGCACCATTCCGTTCCATAAAAAAGCTCCACAGTTAAATAATTCTCCGTCTACTTCATATGGCACACCGACAACAAGTGCTGCGCCCTTTTTGCCATATTCTGCTGTCATTTCCGCCAATTGTAACAGTCCTTCTTCTGCCCTGTCGATCAGATGACGGTTCACAAACAGATCCCCGCAGGTGTATCCGGTCAGTGACAGTTCCGGCGTCACAATAACGTCTACCTGTTCTGCATAGGTTCTATAAACTGTTTCAAGCTCCTTACAGTTCTTTGTTACATTACCAAGATGTACTCTTGGTGATACGGACGCGATTCTTACTAAATGTTTCATCATCGTTCTCCTGAATTATCTGTATATTTTCGTATCATTTGTTCTTTGATATCCGGCATCATCTGTTTACCGGCTTATAGCCTAATTTCCCTATTTTCCGGGAATAATAGGCGTTTCATTATCTCCGGTTATAACGTCTCCACTCGTACAAATGATATCCTCTGTTTCAAATTCTACAATATTCATCTGTGGCGTTTCGTATTTCTTCATAAACTTTGCCTCCTGATTTTGTTTTATATTATATATTATATTACTTACTTTCTGTAGCATTTGTTGTTACCTTTTCCTAAAGCCCATTAATATGATCAGTGACTTCTGTCTTTTCCGGCTTTTTAGACAGGTATTACAACCTTATCTAATATCCCGGTCAGATACGCGATCACCACACCATAATTGGTCATCGGGATCTGTTGCTCCTTTGCATGATCGATCCTTGACATAATATATTTGCGGTTAAACATACAGCCCCCACACTGTATGACAAGATCATACCCCTGCAGATCATCCGGGAAATCCGTTCCACTGACTATATCGATCGTCATATTTTCTCCATACCGTTTCCGCAGCATCTTAGGAATCTTTTCCCGTCCGATATCTTCTTTTAACGGTGCATGTGTACAGCACTCTGCAATCAGCACATGGGATTCCCCATTCAGCTTTCCTATCGCATTTGCTCCCTCTATATAATATTCGATATCTCCCTTATGTGCGGCAAATAACACAGAAAAGGAAGTCAACATAGATTTCTTAGGCTTATGCTCATAGACATAGGCAAATACCTGTGAATCCGTTATGATCAGCTTCGGTGCCTCTGTCAGATGGGATAAGGCTTCCACATACTGATCTGTCGTCACGCTCATAACAAGGCATTTTTTATCTAACAATTCTCTCAGTGTCTGCACCTGTGGCAGGATCAGTCTGCCCTTCGGTGCCTGAATATCCTGCGGCATAACAAGCATGACCAGATCTCCCTTTGTTACCAGCTCTCTAAGGATCGAAGAAGCACCATATTGCTCCGGCAGGTTCCGTACAAGCTCTTTTCTTACCTGATCCATACCGTCTCCAGTCGCGGCACTGATAACAATCGCACGCTGTCCTGTCTGTTGATACAACGTTTCATTTATCTTTTCTGTATCATTCCGGATATCTGCCTTACCGATCACCCATATGACAGGTGTCTTCTTTTCCTTAAACTGTTCATACCAGTGAAGTTCCTCGTCCATGTCAGTATCTACAAGCAGAATGATCGCTATATCTGTTTTCTCGGCTGCAAGCCTTGTCTTTTCCAAGCGTTCCTCCCCAAGCTCTGTCGCATCGTCAAAGCCCGCTGTATCGATCAGGGTACAAGGGCCAAGCGGATAAACTTCCATTGCTTTGTACACAGGATCAGTGGTTGTCCCTGCAACATTCGCTACGATTGATATATTCTGACCGGAAAATCGGTTGATAAAAGAAGATTTTCCGCTGTTTGTCTTTCCAAATACTCCGATATGAAGTCGATTGCCCGATGGTGTCTCATTTAACCCTGCCATGTGCTGCCCTCCCTGTTGTTATACGCTGTCTGCTTCAGCATTTATCTGCGATCTCTGTTATCTGCAATCCATTCATCTGTTAAGATCGCTTCTTCCTATCATCTGTTAGAACCGGAAGTCTCTCTGTCCTTCTGCAATATCATGTATATGATCTGCCGTGATCTGTCTGACCTTCTCATTCGGGATCCGGGCAAGCTCACGTTCGATCAGCTCCAGACCGATCTGCTTCGTCTCAGGGCTTGCATAATCTTCCAGATATTCCTTCAGCGTCATAAGAGCATTTGGATGACAGCAGTTTAAGATCTGCATACTCTTACAGAGTGCCATAAACCGGTCTCCAGTTCTTCCTGCTCTGTAACATGCTGTACAGAAGCTTGGTATATAATCCATCTTCATCAGCCAGTTCACAACCTGATCCAGCGTTCTGGTATCGCTGACATCGAACTGAGCCGATGTGATATCTTCTGATGTCTCCGGGATATCATATCCACCTACACTTGTTCTCGAACCTCCACTGATCTGTGAAACACCAAGTGGCAACACTTTCTCACGAACTGCCTGACTCTCTCTGGTTGATATGATCATTCCCGTATATGGTACTGCAATACGGATCAGTGCGCAGATCTTTGCAAATGTATCGTCACTGATTCCGTTATCGAATACATCCGGGTCGATATCATCTGCACGTTTGATCCTCGGAACACTGATCGTATGCGGGCCTACCCCATGAACCGCTTCCAGATGCTCTGCATGCATCAGTAACCCTGCAAATTCATACCGGTACATTTCCAATCCGAACAGTACACCAAGTCCTACATCATCGATACCACCTTCCATGGCACGATCCATGGCTTCGGTGTGGTAATCGTAATCATGCTTCGGACCTGTCGGATGTAATTTCAAATAGCTTTCCTTATGATAAGTCTCCTGAAACAGGATATAGGTTCCGATGCCTGCATCCTTTAACTTCGTATAATTCTCAACTGTTGTCGCTGCTATATTGACATTGACACGGCGGATTGCACCGTTCTTATGTTTGATACTGTAGATTGTATTAATACATTCCAGAATATATTCGATTGGATTATTCACAGGATCTTCACCGGCTTCGATCGCCAGACGCTTGTGTCCCATATCCTGAAGTGCGGTAACCTCTCTTACGATATCCTCCTGTGTCAGCTTCTTTCTTGCAATATGTTTATTCTTGCTGTGATATGGACAATAGACACATCCATTCACACAATAATTAGACAGATACAGCGGCGCAAATAACACGATACGATTTCCGTAATAATCTTCCTTGATCTCCCTTGCCAGATCATACATCTCCCGGATCTTATCCGGCATCTCACAGGCCAGCAGCACAGACGCTTCTCTGTGCGTCAAGCCCTTTTTTAATCTGGCTTTTGCAAGGATCTCATTAACCATCTGTACGTTATCTTTATTCGCATCGGCATATGCCAATGTCTCTCTGATCTCTTCATCTGAAATAAATTCTTCTGCTTTTAATGATTTTACATCATACACTTGTATCTGCCTCTTTTCTTCTGCTATATAATTCTTCCTGTATAATCATCCGGTCTGCCTCGCGCGTTCTATAAAATCAATATATCTGTGAGCAGACCTTTGTTATGCTTCAAGCTATACTTAATAACAGTATAGTGGAACACTCCGAAAATATCAACTGCCATAAAAATGCAGTTATATAGTTATATAAATCATAAAAATGCAGCATATAGTTATCCTTTTACAATAACCATAACCTGCATTTTCACGTTCTGACTGTTCTATTATCCAAGTGCTACATCAAGCACCATCATCATTGAAAATCCTACCGCAAACATGATCGTACCAAGATTCGCATGTTCGCCCTCTGCCATCTCCGGTATCAATTCCTCAACTACAACATATAGCATAGCTCCTGCCGCAAATCCCAGAAAATACGGAAGCACCGGTACCATGATCGAAGAAAGTGCGATCGTAATCAGCGCTGCGATCGGCTCTACGATACCGGAAAAGAATCCATAGCCAAATGCTTTCGTTTTACTGCATCCTTCCGAGCAAAGCGGCATTGACACGATCGCTCCCTCCGGAAGATTCTGGATCGCAATACCGATGGATAATGCAAGTGCTGCTGCCAACGTAATGTTCGTGCTGCCACTGATCCATCCGGCATAAACAACACCGACTGCCATTCCTTCTGGAATATTATGTATGATAATTGCAAATACCATCATAGTCGTACGTTTGAAATTGCTTTTGACCCCCTCTGCTTCCTTACTGTCAATATGTAAATGTGGCATCAGAGTATCGATCAGTAATAAAAATATAATTCCCAGCCAGAAACCGATAGTTGCCGGAAGAAATGCCAGCTTCCCCATTGCTTCCGACTGCTCCATCGCCGGAATCAGCAGGCTCCAGATAGATGCAGCCACCATAACGCCCGCCGCAAATCCGGACAATGCTTTCTGCAATAACAAATTCATCTGTTTCTTCATAAAAAATACACAGGCTGCTCCTGCCGTCGTTCCAAGAAGCGGCAGTCCCAGACCAACAATTAAACTTAATATCATATATATTCACGCTCCATAAATTATTTCCATTTATTATATGAATCATCTCTCCTCTGTTTCCTTATTATAGCGGAATACTGTTAATTATGCCATGACCTGTTTTTTTCTTATCTGTATTTTTCTATCATTTGAGGTCTGTCTGCCACAGATTCTTCAATATATTTCATATTACAAAACCGACCGTCGATGCAAGATTTAATATCCGGCTTCCGACGATCGGTCTATATTAGATAATATTCATTTGAAAACTTAATATTGCTGACAAATTATTTATATTTTACAGCTTTAAATAAATGTCAATAAACCTATCGACTTTAAGAACAGGATAAACAACAGGATCGGTGTTATGAATTTCACCATAACCACATACATACCTTTTCTGCTGAATTTTTCTCCGTTCTTCTGCACTTCTTCGATAACCGTCTGCGGTTTGGAGATCCATCCGACCAGGATACAGGTTCCGATTGCTACGATCGGCATCATAATGTTATTACTGATGTAATCCATGATATCAAGGATCTGTGCGATCGATCCGTTTGGAAGCTTTACTTCAAAGTACAGCTTGTTATATCCAAGACATACGATCGTTCCAACAATGATCGCGACAATCAACTCAATAATACCGGCCTTTGCTCTGCTTGTATGGAATTCATCCATGATACTTGCCACGATTGCTTCCATGACAGACACTGCACTGGTAAATGCCGCAAATAATACCATTGCGAAGAACAGACAACCGATCACATTTCCCACCTTACCCATCTGGGCAAATACTTTCGGAAGTGATACGAACATCAAACTTGGACCCTGTGCCATTCCCTCTGTTCCTGAGAATACATATACAGCAGGAATGATCATAACGCCTGCAAGAAATGCTACAACCGTATCAAAAATCTCAATCTGTCCAACTGATTTATTCAGAGCTGCATCATCTTTTACATAAGAACCGTAAGCGATCATAATACCCATGGCAACAGACAGACTGAAGAATAACTGTCCCATTGCATCCAATAATACCGTAAAGAAGCTTTTCACAGTAAGTCCGTCCAGATTCGGAATCAGATATAATTTCAAACCTTCTACACCGGTTCTGACAATTCCATCATCTCCGGTCTTTTTGATCGTTATGGAGAAGATCGCGATTCCTATAACCAGAAGGATCAGCAACGGCATGATGATCTTGGAAAAAGATTCAATTCCTTTATTAACACCACGAAATACGATAAATGCCGTAACAGCAAGAAATATCAACATCAAAATGACCGGTTCGATATCTGATGTAATAAAACCTGTAAAATAACCGTCCTGCGCTGCCTCTGTACCCTTACCGGTTAAAAATGCGAGGAAGTATTTGACAACCCAGCCACCTATCGTTATGTAATATGGGAAAATAATAACCGGAACCAGACTTGCAATGATTCCAAGGAATCCCCATTTCTTATTCAGCTTCTTATAAGCGGTAAGCGGACTCTGCTTGGTCTTCCGACCGATTGATACTTCTGTCACCAAAAGTGTATATCCAAATGTCAGTGCAAGGATCAGGTATATGACCAGGAACAGTCCACCGCCATCCTTTGCTGCAAGATATGGAAAACGCCAGATATTTCCAAGTCCTACTGCGCTTCCCGCGGCCGCAAGGACAAATCCAAGCGAGCCTGAAAAAGTATTACGTTTCTTTTCCATATTTTGTTTACCCCTGTCTGTATATCACAGACTCTTTCTAATTTATTTGTTATCCTCTTAGATTCTATGGAAGCTTCTCCAAATTCTCTCATAGAACAAACACCTTTTTAATATAGCATACCAAACAATCTTCTGTCATCTGAAAAATTCTACTTTTTTTACGAACTTACTCATATTGTACCGCATACGGTCAGATTACCTTTTTGCCGATCCATCTGCCGCTTAGGTACCGCCGGATGAACAGCACGCCACGTACGAACTGATCCATGATCATAGCGACCCAGACACCAAATACACCCATACCCATATATTTGCCGAGCACATAACTGAACACGATACGGCAGATCCACATCGTACAGATGGATACGATCATGCTATACTTAACATCACCGGCTGCACGGAATGTACATGGAAGCGTAAATGCTACCGGCCAGATCGTAGATGCCGCGATACCATGAAGCATCAGGATCTTCTCGGCAGCAGACTGCGCTTCGTAAGATAGTCCATACGCTTTCATGACCAGAGGAAGAACCGCAAATGTAAACAATACCGTAACTATGATACACATATATGCCATGACCAGAACTTTGATCGTATAATATTTTGCCTGCTCGTAATCTCCTGCTCCCACGCATCTTGATACTACTGTGACCATGGCAAGGGAAGCCGCCATACCAGCCATCAACTGGAATCCGGCAATCACATTACCGACTGCATTTGCAGCGATCGCATATGTGCCAAATGTTGAGACCAGGCTGAGCACAAGGATCTTACCAAGCTGGAACATACTGTTTTCCAGTCCGTTTGGAATACCTACCAACAGAATGCTTTTCAACATATGCCAGTTCGCCCGATAATGCAGACTTTTCTTTATATAAATACGTGTACTGTCCTGCTTCGCCTGTGCACTTTTCTTCGGGATCAGCAATATGATCATGATAACCGCTGCTGCCAGTCTGGAAACCAGAGTAGGAATCGCAACGCCTTCCGTTCCGCATTTGCATACATAGATCAAAATGGCATTTCCCACTACATTGATCCCGTTCATGATCAGAGATACCCGCATGGATATATTGGAATTACCGATGGAACGGAAAATAGCCGCACCGGCATTATAAAGTGCCAGAAACGGAATCGATGCATTTACGATCATCATATAAGTATCTGCATGACCATATACGTCTGCTTCGATCTGACCAAACACATGATTTAGGATCAGTCCCTTGCCCGCATACATTAGCGCCATGACTCCGAGCGACAGGATCATCGAAAACCACACAAGCTGGGTAGCTGCCTCTCCCGCCTTTTCTTTATTCTTCTGTCCGAGATATTGTCCGACAGTAACCGCACCCCCGGTCGCAAGTGCCGCAAACAGATTGATGATCAGCTGGAAACAGCTGTCCACCAGTGATACACCGGATACTGCTGCTTCTCCTACAGAAGATACCATGATCGAATCTGCAAGTCCGACCAACATCGCAAGCATCTGTTCAATGATCAATGGCACATACAGAGCGACCAGATCTTTATTTGAAAATAAATATGTACTTGTATTCCGTTTCCTTCTATGCATAACCATACGCTTCCTGCTTTCATTTTCTATCTGCACTGTAATTTCATTTGCATGTGTATTTCCGTCCTTTCATTTCTGTCTGTCATGTTCCGGACGCAACACACCAATACTGCATTATACTCATCCCAGAATTTACTTGCAAGCCATATCCTTTTCCATCGTGCTCTTTTCTCTTTCATCCGTCTTTTTTATTATTTAAGTACTGCCTTGTTACAAATTTCTACGCCAGATTCTGAAAAATATACTTTTCTGTAGATATCCTGTTACTGTTTTATTTGAAAATTATTACAAAAAAATGTTATGCACTTATTACCGATTGTTAAGATAATTTTGGGTAGCCTGGCTGATTTTTTTATGCTAGTATGGGTTGTATTCATAGAAAAATACGATTACAGCAACAGGAAGGAGAACATATCTATGAAAAGAAAAATTTTACTGATTTTTGCCGCTCTGATCCTGATCCCGACACTCCTGAGTGCCGGATTTACCAGTCAGGCAGCCGGGAAAAAACAATCATCCGGTTTTGTCAAAGAAAAGAACGGAACCCATTATTACTATAAAAATGGGAAGCAGGCGAAAGGCCGGGTAACAATCAACGGGCACACCTACATTTTTAACAGTAAGGGTGTCATGCAGAAAAAAGGCTGGTATACGACCAAAAGGGGAAATACCTATTATCTCCGGAAAAATGGTACAGCCGTGAAGGGCAAACAGGCGATCAAAGGTAAGACTTATATTTTTTCCAAAATCGGACGTATGCGAAAAGGCATGTACAAAAGTCCTTATACCGGAAAAAAATATTACCTAAATCCAAAGACAGGTGTATTACTTACCAATTCCTGGTTTACAACAAAAAAAGGAAATAAAATGTACTTCGGTTCCAGCGGTGCTGCCTACACCGGAAAGCATACGATTGGAAAACATACCTATCTGTTCTCAGACAAAGGTGCCATGAAAAAAGGCTTCCAGAAATTAAACGGGCATACCTATTATTTCCGTAAAAAAGGCGGGGCTATGGCAACCGGATTTCTCAGAATAAAAGGGAACATGTATTATTTCAACCAGAATGGTATCATGCAGACCGGTTTTCAGACCTTAAACAATAAAACATTCTACTTCAAAGAAAATGGTTGTATGTTAACCGGCTTCCAGAAATTAAACGGTCATACCTATTATTTTACCAAACGGGGTGTCATGGCAAAAGGATTTAAAAAACTGAATGGCCAAACTTATTACTTCCATGATAATGGAACTATGGCTGTCGGTGTCCAGAAAGTTGGCAGCAGCAATTATTATTTTAAGGCAAACGGAACTATGGCAACCGGCTTCCAGAAGATAAATGGCAAAACCTATTATTACAAAGAAAACGGAACTCAGGCTCATGGTATGCAGACGATTGGAAAAGACAGATATTATTTTAAAGCTGATGGTACGTTACTGACCGGCAGAGTTAAGATCGGCAACTACCTGTATGTCGCAAATGACAAGGGTGTTATCTACAGAACGGTAGATGGAAATAAGAAAATGGTTGCCTTGACCTTCGATGATGGTCCTTCCCCATACACACCACTGGTATTGGACACACTGGAAAAATATAATGCAGTTGCAACCTTTTTTGTTGTTGGGAACCGCTGCTCCACATACAGTTCTTACCTGAAACGGGAATATGCACTCGGCTGTGAGATCGGTACACATACCTATGATCACGCATGGTTAAACAGATTATCTGCAGACGGAGTCAAAGAAGAGATCAAAAAGGGATCAGATGCGATCATCCGTGAGATCGGAGTTGCTCCTACTCTGATGCGTCCGCCTGGTGGCTGCGTCAATGATACTGTACGTGAGAATGTAGGTCTTCCAATGATCATGTGGTCTGTGGATACCAGAGACTGGGAAACCAGAAGCACTCCTACTACGATCACACGAGTTGTGGATGGTGCTTATGACGGAGCGATCATTCTGATACATGACCTTCACCAGTCAACCGCTATTGCCTCACAGACATTCATTCCGAAGCTGATTGAAAATGGTTATCAGCTTGTAACTGTCAGCGAAATGGCTGAGCTTCGTGGTGTAACAATGGAAGCCGGGCAGTCCTATAATTCATTCAGATAATACACAGGAATCTTGTCCTGAAACAGGCTCCCACACATATTTCCGCTTTACAGAATGGGATTTCTTATAATGAGAATCTCCCTGACAACGCAAAAAATAAGATGGAATCTTACTACCCCATTGTAATAAGATTCCATCTTTTTATTATAATCACCATAAAACCCCTGGTAATTTTTTATCTGTTGTATTTCTTATGAGCTGACTATAGCATGCCATTTTTCAAGCGTCAACCCATAATTGTCAGATTTTACAGACATTTTGTTGAATATTCAGAAAATTAATTTAGGCGGTATAAATACAATCCTGCGTACCTATACCGCCTAATAAAATTAAGTACTATTCTATTATTTTTCTATTACTTATTACTTTAAAGGCTTGCCTGTGAGAAGCTCATATGCCTGAAGATATTTGTCAATTGTTTTCTGAACAATCTCGTCAGGAAGCTCCCAGTTGTTATCCGGATTTGCCTTTAACCAGTCACGGGCAAACTGCTTATCAAAGGATGGCTGACCATGACCCGGTTCATATCCTTCCGCAGGCCAGAAACGGGAGCTGTCCGGTGTGAGCATCTCATCACCGAGAACGATATTGCCATTCTCATCCAGACCAAACTCGAACTTGGTATCTGCTATGATGATACCTCTTGATAATGCATATTCTGCACACTTCTTATATAAAGCGATCGTATAGTCACGAAGCTTTGCGCCATATTCTTCGCCCTTGCCAGGAAATCTCTTTTCCAGATATTCAACACTCTGCTCGTATGAGATATTCTCATCATGATCTCCGATCTCTGCCTTTGTGGAAGGTGTGTAGATTGGTTCCGGAAGCTTATCGGATTCTTTTAATCCTTCCGGAAGCTTGATACCACATACTGTACCGTTTTCTTTGTAGCTTGCCCAGCCACTTCCTGTGATATAACCACGAACGATACACTCAACAGGGAGCATTTCCAGTTTCTTGCACATCATACTGTTTCCGTCAAATTTCTCCTGCTGGAAAAATTCAGGCATATCCTTTACGTCAACCGAGATCATATGGTTTGGAAGAATATCTTCTGTCATATCAAACCAGAATTTGGACATCTGTGTCAGGACTGTACCCTTCTTTGTAACGATGTTCTTTAAAATGACATCAAAACAACTGATACGGTCTGTTGCTACCATGATAAGGCTGTCACCATTATCATAAATCTCACGTACTTTACCCTCTTTAATCGGTTTCATTTCCTGCATTTTTGATACCTCGCTATGATTTTATGATTTGTATTTTTTACTCTTACAAACTATCACTATCTACCTTTAATGTCAAATAGGTTATATGATTTATTGTAAACGCTTTTATTTTAAAAATCCATTGATGATCTGCTCTTCCGCTTCTGCCTCTGTCAGCCCAAGTGTCATCAGCTTGATCAGCTGCTCGCCTGCAATCTTGCCGATCGCTGCTTCATGGATCAGGTTTGCATCAATGTTATTTGCCGTCAGCTTCGGACTTGCTGATACGCTTGCGCTATCCATAATGATCGCATCACATTCACTGTGACCCTTACATTCATTATTGCCATTGATCGTGGAGAAAAATTCCTGTCTGGACTGATCTCTTGCAACGGATCTGGATACTACATTTGCACTGCAGCCTTTTCCATTCAAATCCACAACAAAATCAGTCTTTGCATACTGTTTGCCATGTGTCATGATCTTCTCCCTGATCTCTAATGATGCGTTATCCTTCAGATCACCGCCGGTCTTTCTGACAGTCGAATCAATTCCCTTGATCTGAGTCGTCTCCATCTCCATCGAGGCCCCTTCTTCCAAGTGCACGATGGTTTCCGGATTCATGATATTCTCGCCATTTCCATCTCCCTCACCATAGTGTCGTTCGATGTATTTTACTTTTGCATTTTTACCAATATAAAAAGTATGGATGCCGTCATGCTTGGAGGTGTCCACACCACAGTTATGGATACCACATCCGGCTACGATCGTAACATCGCAGTCCTCTCCGATATAGAAATCATTGTATACCATATCCTGCAGACCGCTCTTACTCAAAAGAACCGGAATATGCACACTCTCATTTTTTGTTCCCGGTTTAATGATGATATCGATTCCCGGCTTATCCTCTTTTGTTACAATATCTATATTTGCAGTTGTATTTCTGCTGTCAAGCTGTCCGTTGACACGAATGTTATATGCGCCCTCCGGTACATCATGAAGTCCTGCTACCTGCTGCAATAAACTCTTCTGAATTAAATCCATGTTCTGTTACCTCACAACTTATTTCTGTTTTTCTTCCAGCACCTTGCAAGTGGCTGATTCACCAGTCAGTCTTGGCATGATCACATCTCTGCTTCCGATTGCATCAACATGACCATTTGCGATCACAACGATCTTATCTGCTATATTAAGGATCCGCTCCTGATGGGAAATGATCAGGATCGTTCCGTTGATCTCTTCACGCATCTTTTCAAATACCTTGATCAGACTGTTGAAGCTCCACAGGTCGATGCCTGCCTCCGGCTCATCAAATAATGACAGCTTCGTACCTCTTGCAATGATCATGGCGATCTCAATACGTTTTAACTCACCACCGGAAAGACTTGCATTTACTTCACGGTTCACATAATCTCTTGCACATAAACCAACTTCGGAAAGGATCTCGCAGATCTGTGAAACATTCAGTGTTTTGCCGGATGCTATAGATACCAGATCTTTTACAGTCAGCCCTTTAAAATGAACCGGCTGCTGAAATGCATAGCTGATTCCTTTCTTTGCACGTTCTGTTATATTCAGCTCTGAAATATCTTCTCCATCTAAAAGAATCTGTCCGGTTGTTGGCTTGATAATTCCGGCTATGATCTTCGCAAGTGTTGATTTACCGCCACCGTTAGGTCCGGTAATTGCTACGAAATGTTCGTTTACTGTAAGGTTAATGTCTTTTAATATTGCTTTCTCTTTTCCATCCTCATTTACAATATATGAGATGTTTTTTAACTCTAACATAGTTCCTCCATCGCTGTTTGTATTTTTTAAACACACTGTTTTATAGTATATCCTAAAATCCCCTATATTCCAATATTCTTTTAGTATTTTTTCCGGTTTCCGGCGGAAGTATGCGTGGTTTTTCTTCCTATAATCAAAAATAAGTCCATCCGGTTGTGTGGGGGGGGATGACTATATTCCCACACACACAACCGGATGGACTTATTTTTTATAGACGTTTTATATAAATTAAGAATTTCTCTTCTTTGTTAATACGCCTGCGATTATGAATATAACGCCGAATGCTACGGAGATAACGCCCCAGATTACTAAATCAGCATAGGAACCTGCACATATAAGGCCGATCAGACCACCGACTATGTAGAAGCCTGCACTTGTGAATGCACCGCCTGCTCCGGTTGACTTTCTGGTTACAATTCCAACAATTCCTGCAACAAGGAAACAAACTGCAAGTAATACACCTGCAGAGCCTCCGGATTCCCCGTTTTCTTCCAGTGCATTTGATAATCCTGCCGCACAGGACTGAAATGTTACTAAGACTGATAACACGATCGTTATGATCCCTGCTACGAGTCTGAATGTTGATAAAGGTTGCTTTGTCTTTTCCATAATAAATTCTCTCCTCTTTCTGCTGTTATAAGTGTTCTTGCTATTATATTAAAATCCCCCTGTATCAGTCATCATTCAGGGTATTTTGATATAATTACAACCACTGCATATTCTATCTTATAAAATTTTCAGAAAGAGCTGGTGTGCTGACAGCACACTATCGGAATATATCCTTTACTATAACGAATACAAACATCACTAAAAAAAACCATGCCAGCGTATATAAAAACAATCCAACCAGCTTCCATATCTTCTTCGGTGAGCGCACAAGCGGGAAATAATTCCAAACGTCCAGATAATTATTCCAAAAAAACGGAGTAATAATAAACATCATAAAATATACAAAGCGATTTACATATAACCAAGTTCCGGAGAGCGGTTCTCCATGATCTTTTACTTCTACTGTCAGACAGAAATACATCCAAAATATATAATAAATGGCTGCAACAACCATATTCAGGATTTTTCCTTCCCGAAATCCCGGTGGCAGGAAACGAGTCCATGCCGGGCGGGATTTATCATTCAAGGATACTTTATCTGTAGCTTCATCTAAAATCATGCTCTGTTGCATCGCATCGAGCATTTCCTCTGCTGTCTGATATCGTTTCTCCGGATCGATCTGGGTTGCTTTTCGGATGATCTGTGACACTTCCTGATGATCTGCGTAGATTCCATCCCGGATCAATTTGCCACACAACATATAATTTAATAACACACCAAGTCCGTAGATATCCGTCCGCGCATCTGACTGCGAAAAACCGTATTGCTCCGGAGCTGCAAATCCTCTTGTACCGATCAACTCGGTATCCCGATTCCTTTCTGCGTCAAAAACTCTTGCAGTATTGAAATCGATCAGATATACAGATACAATCCCCTGTCCCTTTTTGAAATCTCCCTGAAGCATTATATTTGTCGGCTTGATATCCCGGTGTACGATCGGCGGTATATGTCTGTGCAGTTTTTCCAATGTCCGGCAAAGATATTCGATTACTCTTCCGGCAGCATCCAAATCCAGACATCCAAACTGTTCAATATATGTTTCCAGTGTGATCCCCTGTATGTATTCTTCGATCAGATATAACGTACCATTCTCTTCCATACATTCATAAATCTGCGGAACGTAAGGGAGTTTTGATTGTTGCAGCCAATCATATATAGATTTATCATATTGCGTCAGCACTTTTTCTACATAAATCTGTCCGGTCTCTATATGCCGCACCAGAGAAATTCCCTTTTTATGCTCTACTTCTTCCAGTCTGCGATAAAAGGACAGACGACTTTGTATTTCTAAATTCATATCATTTTCCTATTGTTTATCTTGAAATTGCTTTATCGACAAGTATAATAAATATTATATGGTACTGATAAAAATTATCAAGGGAAAGAATGCAGGATTAATCATGAAAACGACCAGAACAACAGATCTGCTGAATGAATTATCAACCGATGATTCAAATATACATTTTAAATCATATATAACATCTCATGCAGATGATATGTCCTGTGACAATCTGCAGGATTATTTTAATCTTTACTTTAAAGATCACCCGGAGTTTCTGACCGCCGATGTCATAAAACGAAGCAATCTGGACCGCGGCTATGCTTATCAGATCTTAAACGGCAGGAAACCACATCCCGGAAAATACAAGCTGGTTCTTCTGGCATTATGCGCCGGAATGAATTTGAAAGAGATCCAACGTGCACTTACAATCTCCGGAAATGCCGTGTTGTATCCCAAATTTCCACAGGATGCTGCCCTGATCGTATGTATCAATCAGAACTGTACTTCTGCATTTGAAGTGATGAATTTCTTTGCGGAAAATAATCTGGATTTCCCTGAATAAACGGAGGTATATCAAATGGACACTTTTAGAAACATGAGAAACGACAAACTGGCGAAAGCCATGATAAACAAGCTGGCTGCCAGAAATATGGAAGGCTTCTATGTCCAGACAAAGGAAGAAGCTAAGGAGCTTGCACTGAGTCTAATCCCGGAAGGAAGCTCTGTCGGCTGGGGCGGTTCCATGACCGTAAAAGCAACCGGACTTTTAGATGCTCTTACCGAGGGAAACTACAAAGAGCTGAACCGTGATGCAGCAAAAACACCGGAGGAAAAAGACCGGATCTCCAAAGAATGTTTCTTCGCTGACTACTTCTTAACAAGCTGTAATGCGATCACCGAAGACGGCATTATGGTAAATATCGATGGCAATGGAAATCGTGTGGCTGCCATCGTCTATGGTCCTTCCCATGTTATCGTGATCACAGGAATGAACAAGGTAGTACGGACAGAAGAAGATGCTTTAAGCCGTGCAAGAAATGAAGCAGCTCCGATCAATGCACAACGCTTCGGACTTTCAACCCCTTGCAGTACAACCGGCGAATGCGCAAACTGTCTGTCACCGGAAACAGTCTGCTGCCAGTTCTTAACCACCCGCTATTCCAAGCACAAAGGACGTATCAAGGTCATCCTTGTAAATGAAGATCTGGGATTTTAGAAAACAGACAAATTTCAGGGGCTGTTTATTATTATTGCGCAAGACACTTTCGTTCTATCCTACTCTGTATAACTTCGAACTAACCTCGACAATACCTCGCTAAGTTCTCAGTTATCGACGCAACGGTACATAAGGTTGCAAAATACGCAACCTAAGTACCGGCGCTCGGACAGGCTTGCTACATTATAATAAACAGCCCCTGAAATTTGTCCGTTATCCTTCTATCGAGATAATCTTCTTTTCTTCTACTTCCGGTTGGTCGTCGAATTTTGGTACATAGACATACAGAACACCATTTGCAAATCTTGCTTTAATATCCTGTTCACTGACTTTGTCGCCGACATAGAAGCTTCTCTTATAATGACCGGAATACCGTTCCTTTTTGATATAGCTTCCTTCCCTGTCTTCACGATCCTGTCCAGTATAGCTGGCAAGAATTGTCAGGTAACCACCTTTTAATTCTGCCTTGATGCTTTCCTTTGGAAATCCCGGCAGATCCATCTCTATCTCATATCCGTCCTTTGTTTCGAATATATCAGTTGCCATTGTAGTCATGGTACGAAGTCCGGAATGGCTGCCCCAGAAGGAATCATCAAAGAAGCCATTCATCATCTCAAAATTATCTGAAAAAATACTTGGTCTATCCATCCTAATTACCCCATTTCTATCTATATTTCTGATTCTCTTTCATCAGTCATATATTACTGTCATTTTCCTGCATTTTATTAGACTCACACAACTTTCTCTATTATATGCAGTTACTTCATACCATTATTTATAGCACGTTTTGTTAGCACTGTAAACAGTTGAGTGCTAATTCAAATATTATCTTTTTGTAAACTTCTCCTCCAGTACCCGGATACCATGATAGAACATCTCATTAATCGGAGTTGGCACGCCAAGCTCCTTTCCCATCTTTATGACATTACCGGCAAACATCTCTACCTCGGTCAGCTTCTCTACTTCCAGATCCTGCAGGGTTGATGGTTTGTTCTCGGGTGGAATCGTCTTTACTGTAATATCCTGCTCCGCTATTTCTTTTTCCCCTATATCGATTCCCTTCTTCTGCGCAATCGCAGCCACTTCCCGCATGGCATTGTCACGGATCCAATTCGCACTGTCGCTGATACGGAAAAATCCAAATGGGATACCGAGCAACGCACAGGTCATATTTTCCCCAATATTGCACATGTATTTAAACCAGAGTCCCTTTAACATATCCGGATCAATCTCATATGGAATATCAGCATAGTCAAATACTTCTTTTACAGCAAGTACACGATCTGACAGAACATCATTTTTATTCTCTCCGAAGTGGATCTTGCCCCAATACGGATCAAAGTCTGCTTTTCCGTCTTTCATAACAATGGACATTCTCATATATGCATACAATACATGTTTTTCGCCAAATGCCTGAATCAACTGTTCCTCACTGTCTACACCATTTAGCAAAGACAGGATCAATGTATGTTCGCCTACCTGATGGCGAATATCTTCTATTGCCTGTGCAAATCCATAGCCCTTTACACCGATCAGTATCAGATCCGCCGGCTCACCCTGTTCTTCGGGTGTCACGATCGGGAATCTATAGTTGACGCCATTGATCGTAACTCCTCTACTTTCCAGGCGTTTTTTACGTTCACCACCTGCAATAATATAAAAATTCTCTCCAAATGCTTCATATAATCTTGGCGCAAAAAACACACCCATCGCGCCAAGTCCGATCAATGCAATTCTTTTGATCTTCATATTTCTTATTTCTCTTTTCCACTATATTGATTCTTTGTTTAACATTCTATCCTGTTTTGGTGTGATTCCACGCCATCTTTTATATGTTCTTATAAAATGACTACAGTCAAACTGTCCTCCTCACAAAACAGTCATACATTTTCTGCAAATATGCCTGGGGGATATTTAATGTATGAATGTTGAACTTGATAACTGCATACCAGACGTTTTCTGTTCTCAATCGATGCCCCGATTGAGGGTGTTTACCTTTTCGCAGTCTTCTTCCAATAATCTGCGAAATGATCTTGTGGCTGTATTCAGCGGATGCTGGCTGTCATATATCATGCAGATATGCCGGTCAGGAATTTTCTCCTTTAGGACTGCCTGTATTACCTCTCCGCGTTCGAGCGCCTCACCTGCCATGGATTCCGGTATAAATGCCAGTCCCAGCTCACAACGGACAAGCGGCAGGATCTGATCTGTTGTCGCAGCCTCCGTATCCGGTGCAAATTCTATCCCGTACGATAAAAACAGCCGCTCATAAAACCGAAATGTCATCGTTTCTCTTCCAAGACTGATCAACGGATAATTCTTTAATTCTTTTAAAGACAACGTCTTTCCCTGCAGCTCTTTAAAGGATTGTCCACCGATCAGGATCTCCCGAAACGATCTCAACATTCTGGTTTCAAGGGGCGAGTCTGCTTCCACCGGTGTCGACACAACAGCAAAATCAATCTTACCGCTCTTTACTGCATCTACTGCCTCCGGCGTGGAATGATTATAGATTCTCAGTCGAATTCCCGGATATGCAGTATGAAATGACCTTAATTTATCAAACAAATATATATTTAACGCTGTCTCGCTGGCTCCGATCGATATACTTCCATGTACCATGCCCGAATAGTCCGCCAGTTCTTCCTCTGCCGTTAATAACTGATGCATAGCTGCCGACACATACATATATAGTTTTTCTCCCTCAGGTGTAAGCTGAACGCCCCGGTTGGTTCTTACAAATAAGGTACTGTGCATCTGCTGTTCCAGACAGTTCATCGCTCTTGTAACATTTGGCTGGCTGTTTTCCAGAACCTTCGCAGCCTTTGTAAAATTATGATATTTGGCCACATAATAGAATATTTTATAATATTCAAAGTTAATATTCATCTGTCTTCTCCGTTTCTTTTATCATATCAAATGATTATGTCTATCATATCAATTATATCTTTTACTTATCATCCTGCCAATAGTATAATTATGCAGAACAGAAAAAGAAAGGAAGTCGGTTAAGCATGAACGAAACTACAATTTTCCCACGAGAAAAAAGAGCAGATTTCTTATTTGAAAAAATCCTGAATGATCCATGGGCATGTGAGAAATTACAGGAAACATTTGCAAATTACCTGTGTTATAACGAGGATGCTTACGATGCACCACTTCCGGCAGAAGAATTTGCACAAGCACTATTCAATTCCTATCATAACCGGGATCTGTCTGCATTTCTTATGGCGATCTGCAACAATACCCTGTTTGATCTTCTGCGTAATTCCTTTCTGATCCCATATCGATTCAACGCAGATGGCAAAACAAATCCTGTCATTATGACAGATGATAATGGTCAGTTGCTTCCTGAATACGAAACTTCAATCTGGGAAAAAGAATATCGTCATTTTCATAAGATCTATCAGACACTTGGAAACAACAAAAATATCTATCTCGCCCGCGCATACAGATACAGTCACGATTATGCCGCAAATGACATGAAACCGGAACAGAAGATTCTGGAAAAAAGTGACGGTGTACTGTTGATCCGCGAGCTTCCCGATACTGTAAAGCAAAAGGAGACAGAGGCAGAAGCATATTCTGCTGTATGGAATCTTATGATCGCACTGGAAAAGGAGCTTCCTATGTCCTACATTTTCTACGGGCAGGATTCTCTGGTGAAAAATAATTCCCGATATGATGAAATCGGCATATTCCTTCCAAATTCATTATTCCTGACGAATCTGGAACATCATATTGAAAAAGCGGAGGAGATCATCTATGCCAAAGAACAGTAATTATACAGATATCATGGAAAAAACCATATGGAAATTCCATGGCATGATTATGTAAAAAACGATAGCAATGTCCTGATCGCCAAGGCGGGGCTGATAGAAAAAGCCTCTGTTATTGGAAGGGTCGGGTTAATTATGCTCTCCTGTGGAACAGGTGCCTGGCGTGTTCGTACTTCCATGAACCGTCTGTCCAAAGAACTGGGCGTAACCTGCACCGTTGATGTCGGATTGATGTCCATTGAATTCAACTGTTTTGATGGAACCGACTGCGTTTCACAGTCTCTGAGCATTGCGAATACCGGTGTAAACACCTCGAAGCTCTATCGGATGGAACAATTCGTTGACAATTTCCCAAAAGAAGAAGCCCATCTGACGGGCGAAGAGATTCACCGGCGTCTTGATCAGATTGAGAAGATCCATACACTTTATTCACCTGCAAAACTGGGTCTGGCTTCAGCCCTCGCCTGCTGTGCATTTACCTTCCTATTAGGCGGCGGTCCTGTTGAAATGATCCTTGCTTTTATTGCAGCCGGTGTTGGAAATGTCATCCGTACCAAAATGATCAAGCACCATTTTACCCTTTTCTTTAACATAGCAGTATCCATATCAGCCGCATGCATGACATATGCCATCTGCTTTCACCTTGCAGAAATCTTCTTCCACGTATCTGCACTCCATGAAGCTGGCTATATCTGCTCAATGCTGTTTATCATTCCCGGATTTCCATTCATAACAAGCGGCATTGACCTGGCTAAACTGGATCTTCGGTCCGGGCTTGAACGTCTGAGCTACTCTGTCATCATAGTTTTAGTAGCCACTATGTTCGCCTGGATCATGGCATTGCTGTTACATTTTCATCCTCAGGATTTCTCCGCTTTGAATCTGGCTGTAGGTACAAAGCTTATCCTGCGGATCATTACAAGCTTCTGCGGAGTCTTCGGTTTCTCCATTATGTTTAACAGCTCGATTCCGATGGCTGCAACTGCTGCCTGTATCGGAGCAGTTGCAAATACTCTCCGGCTGGAGCTTGTCGATTACACAAGCACGCCTCCGGCTGCTGCCGCATTCGCAGGCGCATTAACCGCAGGTATTCTTGCCTCCATTATAAAAAGGAATAACGGATATCCAAGAATCTCTCTGACCGTTCCGTCCATCGTTATCATGGTTCCGGGACTTTACCTTTATCGTGCTTTCTATAATCTTGGTATCATGTCCCTAACAGAGGCTGTTTTATGGTTTTCATCTGCGATCATGATCATTGTTACCCTGCCCCTCGGTCTGATATTTGCAAGGATCCTGACAGATCGTACTTTCCGGTACTGCTCCTGATTCATGTATCGGGCGCAAGTCCTTATTTATCTTTTATGTTGAAAAATTATCATTGAATTATGTCGTATTCTGGCATATAATATTTCCAGATATTTATATATTCAGGGAGCTGACAAATTAGCCGGCTGAGAGGAGAATGAAGTTCTCGACCTGTGAACCTGATTTAGGTAATGCTAACGTAGGGATGTGTATTAGAGGTGCCCTGCGGCATCTTTTTTATTGCTCTGTGGCAGATCGGGAGCACCACTTTCTACCACGTAAAATAACATTGGTTGTAGTAGGAGGATAATATGGAAAATTACACAACACAAATGGACGCAGCCAGAAAAGGGATCATCACTCCGCAGATGAAGATCGTAGCGGAAAAAGAACATATGGCTGTCGAGGCGCTCAGGGATTTAGTTGCAAAGGGACAGGTTGCCATCTGTGCTAATAAGAAACACACCTGTCTGAATCCTGAAGGTGTCGGCAGTATGCTGCGTACCAAAATTAACGTAAACCTTGGAGTATCCAGAGACTGCAAGGACTATAACATTGAGATGGAAAAAGTAATGAGTGCAGTTAATATGGGCGCTGAGGCGATCATGGATCTGTCCAGTCATGGAAATACACAGCCATTCCGTCAGAAGCTGACAAGCGAATGTCCTGCCATGATCGGTACGGTTCCGATCTATGACAGTGTCATCCACTATCAGCGTGATCTTGCAGAGCTGACAGCA
This sequence comes from Clostridium sp. AM46-21, assembly GCF_003480025.1. Classification (NCBI taxonomy): domain Bacteria; kingdom Bacillati; phylum Bacillota; class Clostridia; order Eubacteriales; family Clostridiaceae; genus Clostridium; species Clostridium sp. AM46-21. The sequence continues at coordinate 48,845 of NZ_QUIB01000018.1, read as the reverse complement.
AAGGATTTCATCGATGTTGTCCGTCTTCATGCAGAAGATGGTGTTGACTTTGTAACCTTACACTGTGGAATCACAAGAAAAACGATTGATCAGATCAAAAAACATAAACGTAAAATGAACATCGTAAGCCGGGGCGGAAGCCTTGTATTTGCATGGATGAGTATGACCGGTCAGGAAAACCCGTTCTATGAATATTTCGATGAGATCTTAGATATCTGTGAAGAATATGATGTTACGATCTCCCTCGGAGATGCATGTCGTCCGGGCTGTCTGGCAGATGCGACTGACGTATGCCAGATTGAAGAACTGGTACGTCTGGGCGAGCTGACAAAGCGTGCCTGGGCACACAATGTACAGGTTATGGTGGAAGGTCCCGGTCATGTACCGCTTAACCAGATCGCAGCAAATATGGAAGTCCAGAAGACCTTATGTATGGGCGCACCATTCTATGTTCTCGGACCTCTGGTTACAGATATCGCTCCCGGTTACGATCATATCACCAGCGCGATCGGTGGTGCTGTTGCTGCCATGAACGGAGCTGCTTTCTTATGCTACGTTACACCAGCCGAGCATCTTGCACTTCCAAATGTAGATGATGTAAAACAGGGTATTATCGCATCGAAGATCGCTGCTCATGCAGCCGACATTGCAAAGGGTATTCCGGGTGCCAGAGAGATCGATGATAAGATGGCGGATGCCAGACGTGTCCTGGACTGGGATGCACAATATGCCTGCGCACTTGATCCTGCTACAGCCAAAGCGATCCGCGACAGTCGTATGCCAGAGGATGACCACTCCGACACCTGTAGTATGTGCGGCAAGTTCTGTGCTGTCCGCAGCATGAACAAGGCTCTCGCCGATGAGTACATCGACATTCTGTAGTACGAATGCATATATAATGGTCGGTTCTCTGCCACTGACTATCTATAATTGACTCGCTATGATTTCTATTTGATGCACATGCCTGATTCGTAAATACTCCTGTGCCAACTCGCCTTCGGCTCAGACAGGCACCCGTATTTACTGGCAATGTGCATCGCATGACGAAATCTTTGCTAATGTCAATATATAGTTCGTCAGTGACAGAAAACCGCCCATTTTATTTGCTGTCGTATTGCAGGATGTAAAACATGCAGTTCTTAATATAATCAGAATGTTTTCCAACATCTTTCTTTCATAAAATCTGCAATAACAAAGATATTTTCACCTTCAGCTAAAAAGCCTCTCCCATGTTTGCATTTCTCCAATATATGCATTCATCTTTTCTTGTCATACAATGGATGGTCGCCGCGGTCAACCACAACCTCGTACCCGATTCCCTGCATTCTCCGCATCATACAACCACAACACTCCGAGGCTTCTTCCCCGGTGCAGATCTTATTGTCATATAACAGATATTTTTTCCTGACACCGACCGGTGACAGATTCGGCATCACAACATTTGCCCCGGCAAGAATCCCCTTCTCCCTGCCAAGCGGATGGATCGTGCCAAGTGCTGTTGTCGCAGGAAGCAGCACAGTAGGATGGATCAGACGGATAATTGACAGCAGCCGTAAGGTCATCTCAAGTGTCCCGGCAGCATCTTTTCCAAATGGTGTGTCTGCCTGCGGAATAAAAGGTCCGATTCCGCACATTTCCGGTTTCAGTTCTTTGATCAGACAGAGATCCTCATATAACGTATCGACCGTCTGATATGGTGAACCGACCATAAAGCCACACCCAGTCTGATAACCGATCTCTTTCAGGTCATGCAGGCACCGGATCCGGTTGTCAAATGACATTTCTTTCGGATGAAGCTTCTCATAATGTGCCTTATCCGCAGTCTCGTGACGAAGCAGATAACGTTCCGCCCCGGCAGCAAAATACCGCTCATAGGCTTGCCTGCTTTTCTCTCCGATCGACAATGTGATCGCACAGTCCGGATGCTGATGTTTAATCTCTGATACGATCTCACAGATTAGGTCATCTGTATAAAACGGATCTTCGCCTCCCTGTAACACAAATGTCCGGAACCCGAGCCGGTATCCACTCTGACAACAGTCAAGGATCTGATCTTTGGTCAGCCGGTATCGATCAACATGACAGTTATCTCTTCTTATCCCACAATAAATGCAGTTATTTTTACAATAATTTGTGAACTCGATCAGTCCACGCATATAGACTTTATTTCCGTATACCTTCTGTGCTTCCGTTCTGGCACATGCCATCAATTCTTCGATCATTTCCCGATTGTCTGTTTCCAGCAGAAGCTGAAGCTGTTCCTTTGTAATATTCTGTTTATCGCGAATCTCTGTTATCAGTGTATGCATAAACGGTTTCCATCCTGTTTTTATTTACAAATAGTTTATCACATTTTACTCTTATACAACATCCACTTTTCCGGATTGCATACAAACGATGCAAAAAAAGTTCAAAGATATTGCATTTCTGTGTCGGTTTTTATACAAAAATGATGCATTTCGAATATATGCTAGATTCATCAAATAAATGAACAACCGCTCATGCCCGGGCAGCGAGTTTCGACAACAGACCATATGTCTGTAGATAAACAATGAGATAAATACTTACATGAAACCGGAGGAACTTGAGGACATGACAACTCTTACAATCAAAACAAATGCACTGGATAACAATATACGGATCATCAAACGTCTGGCAAATGGCGCAAAGGTCATAGCAGTATTAAAGGGGAACGCTTATGGGCTTGGGCTTACAAAATTTGCATCGTTCTTACAATCAAAGGGTATTGATAACTATGGTGTAACCGAACTGTCAGATGCTGTCACCTTACGCAGAAACGGCATCACGGGAAATATCCTGCTGATGACGCCTTTATATAACTCAGAAGATATCACGACTGCGATCGATCATGATATCACACTCAGCATCACCAGTACCGACTGTGCACATGTGATCGATGAAACAGCCGCCTACATGAACCATCCGACAGTCCATGCACATCTCTGCATTGACACCGGATTTGGCAGATACGGTTTCTTATGTTCCGAAGAAAAACAGATTGCCGATACCGTACAGTCACTAAGGCATGTGCGGATTACCGGTATCTTCTCTCATTTCCATGCGGCTGCATGCAGAAATGAGTACTATGTGAAGAAACAGTTTCAGGATTTCACCCACCTCTGTGACACACTCCAGAAAGACGGTATTCCGGTAGGCATCCGTCATATCTCATCTTCAACCTCGATGATAAAATATCCATCCATGAATTTAGATGCCATCCGCATCGGCTCTGCCTTTCTTGGCAGACTTGCGGTTCCAAATGATTATGGTTTTCATGAGGTCTGCAATCTGTCTGCCTGCGTGGACGATATCTATGAACTGCCGGCCGGTCACAACATCGGCTACGGCCACAGCTTCAAGCTGTCACATGACGCAAAGACAGCCGTTATCTCCGCCGGATATTACCACGGGCTTGGCATAGAGCGTCACACCGATTTCCGGACAAATTTCTTCTCTCCGATCCGTATTTATTATAAATTAAAAGGCACTTTCCATAAAAAATCACCGGCTGCCAGCTTTAAAGACTGCCGGCTTCCGGTGTTAGGTCAGATCAGTATGAACTCCGTGATCGTGGATACAACCGGATGTAATATCTCGGTAGGCGATATGGTTACATTTCCGATCAACCCGATTTTCGTCAACAGCGCTGTTCCGCGGGTATATATGTAACCTGTCTCGTGTTGTCTGAACTACTGTTGTGTATATGTATCCTGCCTCATGTTGTCTGAACTACTGTTGTGTATATGTATCCTGCCTCATGTTGTCCGGGATACTGCCGGTACACTTTGTACTATCGTTTGCTTTTTTTCGTTATGAGATGCAAATTGTCAGCGAATGCGGGTGCCTGTTTGAGCCTGAAAGGCGAGTTGGCACAGGAGCATGAGCGAATCAGACATTTGCAACGAATAGAAAAAAACAAGACATACAAAGTATACCGGCAGTATCCCGGACAACATGAGGCCGAACACATACACATCCGTAAAATAGCAGTATCCTGGGCAACATGAGACAGCCAAATTTTATATCACATGGATGCGACAGGTGTTACTATCATATACCTTGCATCCCCGGTCAGCGGATCACGGCGTTTGTAATCGAATAATATATAGCATACTTCAGACAGACGATTTCCCGTCTCTCTGTTGTAATAAATCTTTTCTATGTGTGTCATTCTGGACATAGATTTCCAGTCACAGCCATGATAGTCTTCTTCCCGAAGGTATCTGTGGTCGTTGGCCTCACGGATGTAGAAGTCCCGGAACAAATCTCTCACACCCTCCTGTTCCGGGGCGAAATCCGGTCGGGTCTTCATATTCTCACGAAGATATAAATCAAATACCAGCATTTGCCGAATCAATTCTGTCTTCTTAGGGAAGTGTTCTTCTGCAAAATGAAGCAGTACATGATACCGGTAGATTCTCGCCGGTGTCTGGATAAAATATCCCTTTTTGTCATAATAAGAAGCAAGGCTCGCATAAAAATCAAACGGCGAATCAAATTCTTCCACCAGGAATGGCAGCGTGTTCTCAAACTGACAGCTGTTATAATAAATCTCTACCATTCTTCGATCTGCTTTAACCGCAGGATCTCATCATAAGATATCCACTTTGTAAATAATACTTCATACGGCGGACAGCTTGTATACTGTAAACCATATCGTTCTGCATTATCATGCATCTTCGAACCCTTTAGCACCTTTAAAAAACCTAGCTGAAGCTGCTCCGGCTTCATCGCATATACGTCATTAAAAGAATGTGCAAATGATTCATAATCCTCATACGGAAGCCCCGCGATCAGATCCAGATGCACATGCACATTATGTCCCTGATGGATCCGGGCAACGATCTTTGCAAGCTTATCAACATCCATTACACGATTGATCTCCTCTATCGTCTGCAGATTTGTCGACTGCACTCCGATCTCCATCTGTATCGCACCTGGCCGCAGACTGTTGACCAACTCCAATTCTTCCTCATTTAAAATATCTGCAGCAATCTCAAAATGAAAATTCGTGATTCCATTGTCATGTTCTTTGATATACCTCCAGATCGCCATCGCATGTTCATGGGAACAGTTAAATGTCCGGTCTACAAACTTCACCTGTTTTACTTGATGATCCAGGAAAAACTGCAGCTCCTTCTTCACCAGATCAAGATTGCGGAACCGAACCCGTTTGTCAATCGATGACAGACAATAACTGCACCGGAACGGACAGCCTCTGCTGCTCTCATAATAAATGATCTTATTTTTAAAAGTGTCCAAGTCATAATACAGAAAGGGAAGCTCCGACAGATCGGTAAGTCCTCTTGGCTTCGTACAAAGAATATCTTTTCCTTCCCGAAGCACCAGGCCGTCAATATCCCGAAAACCCCCGGTATCACGGAAATTTTCAATACCACAGGAATTCCCAGTATTACAGGCGTTCCCGATATCATAGGACTTCCCAGTATTATGAATATTTCCAATATCAAGATATCTTCTCAGCACATCATAAAAGGTTGCCTCTCCTTCTCCAACCATAACTCCTGTAAGCTCCGGCATCTCCGCAAGAAGCTGATCGGCATCGTAGGTTACTTCCGGTCCGCCAACCCAGATATCTGTATCCGGAAGGAGCTTCTTTAATTCTGTAATGAGCTCACGGATCATCTCGATATTCCATATATAACAGGAAAATCCAATCGCATCCGGCCTTCTCTTATAGATATCCGCAAGAATCTCTCCTTTTTGATTGTTGATCGTATATTCTGCAATCTCAATATATTCTGCAAGAGACGGCTGTTTCTTTACCGAATAAGAATACAGGGAATAAATCCCTGGATTCGAATGAATATATTTTGTATTTAATGCTGCCAGTAAAAACTTCAAGGAATTCACAACCTCCTACTATATGATTTTCTGTATCTTTGCAGGCTTATTCATAATAATCTCTTTTTCATGTTTCTGATATATGAAATTATTTATCCATTTCAAGGATTATACCACAGATAAGATTTATTAAGCTACAAAATCCGGTATTTGCCTTTACTTTAGGAAACGCGGATGATAGACTGAGTCTGTAGACAAAATTTTATTATAGGAGGGTATCTATGAACAAAAAAATGAAACACGTACTTTTGGCATTGTGTGTCTGCATCTTTGGTCTGATGATGACCGGCTGCGGTTCTGCTATTAACACAACCGTAAAACTCACCTCTGCCACCAAAGCAACCTGTACGATTGAACAGGGTTATGATGATGAAATGTTGGATGGACTTGCCAGCATGTCTGAAATGACCAAAAAAGAACTCATTAATGAACTTAAGGGATCCGGTGCCAAATATTCAAAAAAGAAGATCGATGGTGTTACCTACCATATGTTCTCCATGACCGTAAAAAACAAGAAACTCAGTGATATCGAAGATTTACTTTCATCTGCAGGTTACACAAATGTATGTCTGACAAAGAATTTCTTCTATGCTACACTTGATCCTTCTACAGCAGGCAGTAATCTTACAATTGCAAAACTTGCCGACGCTGCACAGCTTCAGAAAAACGATCTTACTGACAGCCTGTCATTCTACATGAATGTAAAGGTTTCATTTAAGAATAAGGTTAAGACCACAAACGGTAAGCTTTCAAACAAATCAAAGACCGTTTCATGGACTATCAGGGATGCCAGCAAGAAGAAAAACTTCTACGCATCTACCAGTAAGGTTACAAAAACAGCAAAGACAACAGCCGTTAAGAACAACAAGTCCTACAAAGCCGGCAAGAAGATCACAGTATCCAACAGCAAGAGCCTTGTAAAGATGAAACTGGACGGCAAGGTAGTTAAGAAGAACACAGTCGTTAAGAAAAAGGGAACACATACCCTAACCATCTGGTCAAAGAACGGCAAGGTTCAGAACGTAACCTTTACAATTAAATAAGACGATTTATCACATAAAAAACATCCATACCTTTATTTACAGCATTTATCTGTATTATAAAATATGGATGTTTTAATTTTATAATTTTATCTTTTTATCATAGACAAGAATCCATCTGCTCTGTATTGTTATAAAGCAGATGGATTCTGTACTATAATCATATTCTTAATGTTTTCTATTTCATCCAGACGTCAATATCAACGGATCCTGAGATTCCCGGCACACTTCCCTCACTGGTATACTGCCAGCCGGTAAACAGATATGGGAAATCGGGTACATTGGAATATTGTGCCAGCCAGAGCTGATAATCACCCAATCGATCCATATCCAGATTCTGCGCATACCAGTTTCTATTTGCATAGATCATCGGTGTATATCCGGCATTTTTTATCGTCTCACAAAAACCAACAATGGCATCGGTACGCTCTTCATTTGAAATATCATTTGCGCGGGCACCTTCTGCTTCCATCTTCTCCGTATCAATTACAACCGGATAACTGATCTTATAACCTGCGATATTCTGAAGTACATACTGTGCTTCTTCTACTCCTTCATCATAACTTACTGCCTGTGTATAGAAATATACCCCAACCGGCATTTCTGCTTCCAGAGCTGTTTCTATATTCGTCACATAGCCGTCATCCAGTGCCAGACCACCCTGTGTATATCCACGATATCCCAAACGGATCATTGCAAACTGGATACCGGCTTCTTTTACCTGATCCCAGTCGATTGATCCCTGATGACTGGATACATCGATTCCAAGCTTTGCATGCTTGATTTTATCATCCGAATAACTCATATACCCATCATCATCCAGTTGAAACCGTTCCAAATCATAATTATGTCTGGCTACCTTACTACTGATCTTATAAAGCTGTGCAGTTTCTTTATCATCTCCTACAATGATGTAACTCTTCTTGATATAATTCCAGTAATTATCATAGATCAGATTTGCCAGTTCTCCCGGTGTCAGTTCTAGACCATGTTCCATTTCCGTGTACAAGGCAGGTGTCGATCTGGTTGTCTTATTATAATCAATACCAATACAAATTCCTGCTATGATTCCAATTACAATTCCTGTACCGATGCACGCTGCATATTTCATTCTTTTTGCTAATTGTTTTCTTCTGTCTGCTTCTCTCATGTCAGTCACAAGCCGTTTATATTGCAATTCGTTCCGTACCTAACCGAAGCTGTATGATTTTATCATATTTTCGTCTGATCGCATGACGATACTTTTTTGCTATATCCAAAGAAAACATCTCCGTGATATCTTCCTGATTCAGAATCGCCTTGTCATACAACACTCTGTACTTGATATTCCAGTCATACATCAGGCTGGTACAGTTATCAATACTTACTTTTATAAACGAACCTTTCTTCTTTCCTGTTAATACTTTCAGATTTGCCCGTTTTCTGCCAACGGAATTCTTGACATCAAACAGTACCTCAGCACCCGGAAACCGCTCCCATATCGCATTCAGAAACGCCTGCAGCTTCTTATCCGTAAAATACTTCGTTACATCACAGCATACAAATAAGATTGCTTCACCCGGTTTCTTCTTCACACTGTCAAGCCATGAAAAATCAAGGATTGATTTGCCGATATTCTGCTCCCGGTCCCTGCTCTCCACCATCTTGCGCCGCAGTTCCATGGTCTCAGGCATATCTACATTGTACCATCGGATCCTGCCATTATCCATGCGGGAAAACATGGTATCTAACTCAGCTCCGACATTTACAATAACGCCATCTGCATACCTCATAATAAACTGTTTTACCCGTTTGTCAATCTCTACGATCCGTCCAATCTTAACAAGGCGATCATATTCCTGATACATCGCATTGAAATCCTTATGTGACACATTTAATTTGGCTGCAATCTTAATCGACTCATCATCCTGAAACAGCTTCGGATATCGTTCCGCTACCATTGACCGTGCCCATACTGCACGCTTGATCTCAGGATTTACAAGCTTTGCTTCATCCTTGATACTGTCGCTGATACGATTGATGATCATACGGCATTCCGGCACATGCTGATGCTCAATATAATCATGAGGCATTCCAAAATATTCAAAATAGTGAATCCGGATCTGCTCTTTCTTAAGCTTATCATATAATAATCTTGCATAGCTGTTCAGCAGATCATTTTCTACTGTGAATATGGCGATCTCATCACAGATATCAGTCAGATCCGCATAGATCGGGCAGGTATATTCATTCTGATGATACAGATCCTGAATCCAGTACCTGCTAAGAAATTCCTTAATGCCCAGCCGGTAATAATACTTCCGTACCTCTTTCTTGCGATCAAGCATATGATTGGCGAGATTTCCATCCATAAATTCTGTATCTAATGAAGGTGATAACAACACCAGCTTATCCGGTCTGCGAACACCTTCCTTCCATGCCAGAACTGCCAGTGATAACGCCAGTCCACCGCCTGTGGAATCTCCAACAACAACCAGACGGTCGATTGTCTCCTGCCTGGTCAGATGTCTGTATGTCCCGATCAGCATATCAAAAGTATCCTGTGCATTATGCTCTGGCGCCAGCGGATAGATCGGAACAGCCGCACCATATCCATTTTCCTCGACCACAGTCGCAACAAATTCCCACTGGTTTTTGTTGATTTCCATACAATGACCGCCGCCATGGATATAAAAGAAGAAATTCTTTACCTCTTTCTTCTTTGGTTTCACATAATAGCATAATCCATTCTCTGACTCTGCCTTTGTAATATGAAATGCATCCTGCATCCACTTTGGAGGCGTGCTGCATTCCCGTTTTCTTCCCTTCAGGACTTTTTTAGCAATATCATCCGCTTTCATGCGCTTATCATCCAGCATGACACCTGCAATTTTCTCTTTTATGATAACAAGACTGTTTTGTGTACTCATATAATGTATCCCTTAATATACATATGTAACCATTTTCACCTGCTACCATTTTCACATAACCGGGATTGAATATCAAGTCTAATTTTAATCTGCTGATATCTTCATTGCTACATTCAACATATCGATCACAGATCCATCGGCTGCATCTAATACCACCATCTCACTTGGATAATCCGGATCCGATTTATCATCACAGGAAGAAAAGATCCAGACAGGTTTATATTCAAATTGTCCATCTGCTGCGCCTGCTGTCAGGTAATAGGTCAAGGTCACATCATTAAAATTGATCGCGTTATATTTACATGGATAGGTTTTGTAATATTCCGGTATGGTTTCATTTGCCTTTTCAAGCAGCTCCGGAAATGAAAGGATCTCAGTCTTTGCACTTTCTCCGGTGGACTCCAGATAATCACACCAGTTCGCATTGATGATTCCATTGGAATCCATTGTGATCTCATAGCGTTCAACCGGCACATCATAATATTCCACCTGCTTCTGCAGATTTTCAACCTGATTAAATGCCATCGTTGACACCGGCTGCTTATCAACAGCTCTTACGTAGGTGAACGAATACCCATCCACATCCGTAGCAACAACCGAATTTGTCGCATCTGTATATACCCAGTAAAGATCAGAACTGTCCTGTAAGGCTACATCCTTCGCACCGATCTTCGACAGAAATTCTTCTGCCTTCATCTGTGCTTCCTCTTTGGAATAGCTGCAGGCATTCTGAACTGTATTCTCCTGATCCGCTTCTGTTCCTGTCTCTCTTTCATAGTCAGCCTTTGAATATGGCGTGACATACGTTGCCTTTTCTTTCGGACGATACATCATAAAATCTTCCCGCATATTAAAGGAACGATAAACGCTGTCGGTTTTGTAATACAATTCATATTCCTTCCCATCCACAGTACCAACATAATCATCCGCGGAATAATCTCCGGCAGCCGGATAACTGTCCGGGGCATCTGCCAGTTCCGTTTCCAGATCGCTGATCCATGAATCATAGGAATCCGCAAATACAGGATCCGGATAATTCTCCTTTGCTGTCTGATACTGTGTGATCTCTGCCTGAATGTCCTTTTTTATCCGATGCATGGAATCATATACATAGATTCCCTCATCCTTATCAAACAGATTCTCTGCCACCTGCTTCTTCACTTCATTACTCTCCGGATCTTTCTTCTTATACTGTGCGATCTGAAGGTTGGAGGTATCCGGAACACTGATATCATCATCCGTTACATGGATCTTTGATAAGCCGGTATCTCCAATCGCAATCTCCGTATCACAGGTAAATGGAATCTTATACTTACTCCACAGACTTCCACTATCCAGATCTTCTCCGGATGCAGATGTCTCCGTCTGTCCCAGATCTGCCTCTGTTTGTTTCGGCTGGGTATTATCTACATTGTAGTCTACATTTTTCCTTCCGCATCCTGTAACAGCCGCAGATACTGTAAGAGTTCCTGCAAGAAACAGTGCCATCATTTTTCTTCTTTTTGTAATGTCCATTTTCATCATTTGTATCCCTTCTTACTTAAAGATTTTCCCGTTTTCCCTCATATATCAGATAAAAATGACTTCTTTTATTATCCTTATACCGCCTCCGTTTAATCCTGTATTACACTGCATGTTCCCAGTGTCTTCGATACCTCAAGGATATCAATATAGGATCCGTCGGTTGCATCCAGCACGACCATCTGTTGAGGATCTTCATATGTAACTTCATCAAATTCATATACTTCAACCTGCGATATGATCCATGCCGGCACATATTCAAATTCACCGTCCTGTGCTCCCGGTTTCAGACAATAGGTAAGCTGCATACGATTAAATTCGATCGACTTGTACTGTGTATTATACTTTGCATAATATTCAGAAACAGATGAATCCGCCCGCTTCATCAGTTCTTTAAAAGAAAGCAGTTCTGTTTCCCCTGCCTCACCTTCGACAGACAGATTATTCGTCCAGACAGCTCCGATCACTCCATTATCATCCACCGCAATCTTACAGTAATCTGTAGGTATATCCACACCTGCTTCCTGCTGCACCATATTGTCAACATTCAATGCCTGTAAGCCCTCTCCAAGAGACTGATCCTTTATCATCCGGTTAAATGTAAAATAATACCCATCAATATCACGCTCTATAAGCGTTGATAAAGCATCATCATAGGTCCATGCCAGTGCGGAGGACTCTCCAAGTGTCATATCATTACAGTCGATCTTCTTCAGAAATTCTTCTGCTATCTCCAATGCTTCCTCTTCTGAATATTTACACTGGTTTTTATCGTTCAGTGCCTCCTCTGCACCTTCGGAACCATATTTTATACTGTCATTTAATGACACATAGCCGCCATGATCGATCATCTCCGTTCCATCCTCTGTTCCGTCTGCAGGTCTATATACCATGGCATCCTCCTTCAATGATAAATCATAGCTTGAAATCGTATCATCCGGTGTCCTCAGGACAAATTCATATTGACCACATGTTCCAAGGTACTTTGTTGCAGAATAATCTCCGGCAGCCGGATAATCTTCCGGTGCTTTTTCCAGCTCATCCTGAAGCTCTGTAAGCGTATCATTTATCTCCTTAATACGTTCCGCATCGGTTCCCAGCTCTTTTTTCAGTTGTTCATAGGATGCGATCTGTTCTTCTATATCTGCCTTTGTCTGATTGTTCTCATCATAAGCATAGATTCCTTTGCTCTTATCAAATATCGCTTCCGCTATTTTTTTAAGTGCCTCTCCTGCGGTATCATTCTTTGTTAACTTCTCAGTATACATGATTGATGTATCAGGAACCGAGATCTCATCCACCTTCAATGTGATCTCACTCAAACCCGAATCCCCTACTGCTATACTGTCATCATATGACTTTGGAATATCGTACTTATCCTGAATACTCCCGCTGTCCTTTTTTCCGCTGGATCCATCGATATCATAGTCGATATCTTTTTTCCCGCATCCGGTAAATACCGCCGCCATCATCATTGTTCCAAACATCAGCCAGGCGGTTCCTCTTCTCCTGATCTGTTTTCTCATCTTCCTTCCTCCTCATATCGTAAATATATTTTATTTCTTTCCCGATCCCGGTCACTTCTCTGCACTATCTGAAGTATCCGTATCTTCTCCAATTTTTGTATTTTTTCTCCAAATTATCTTACGACTTTCTAATTAAAACACAGGGAAAAATCATTTTCGCATCATAGCTGTATATTTTCTGAATAATTAAAAATGCTCATGTACTGCTTATTACATGAAACAGTACATGAGCATATCTTTTATATTAATATTTTTATTCTTCAGAAGATGTATCTTCGGCAGAAGTGTCCTCAGCGGATGTATCTTCAGAAGATGTATCTGTGTCTGTATCCGTATCGTCTACGTCTTCTGTATCGGAATCGTCTTTGTCATCATATGTATAATATGTGCCAAGTGACTTGGCCAGTTCCAGAAGATCGATCACTGATCCGTCTCTTGCATCGACTACAACCATCTGTGTCGGGCTGTCCTTATCTGTATAATCCTGATATTCCTCATACTGGGATAATATCCATGCCGGAATATATTCAAAGGTTCCTTCTTTGTCTCCTGCTTTCAGGAAATAGGTCAGCTCCATACCGTTAAATTCAATCTTCTTGTAATGAGATGTGTACTTGCTGTAATATTCAGGAACGGTTTCATTCATTTTATCTAACAGATCCTTATAGGAAAGAATCTGTGTTGCCTGTGGTTCTCCATCTGCTTCCAGATATTCGCTCCAGCTTGCACTATTGATACCCTTGGAATCAATGCTGATGGAACATTCCTCCTTTGGAATATCAATGGATGCATTGTCCTGCTGGATGTTATCGACATTCCATGCATTTACTGTTGCGGTTGGCTGGTTATTGATCGCTCTTGAATATGTGAATGTATATCCATCCACATCTGTTGACTGGTTGTCACCATTATCATCATAATAAACCCAGCAAAGTGCTGATGTATTCTTTAAGGTTACATCCGTACATCCGACTTTTGCAAGGAAATCATCTGCCATCTGTCTTGCTTCATCTTCTGAAAATGTACACTGATTTGTATTTGCATCTACAGAATCTGACTCGTCTGCACTATACTGCATGTAATCGTCCATGGAAGTTGAATAACATCCGCTTGCCCCATCCTTTGGACGATATTTTAAGAAATCATCCGCAAGATACAGGGAATATCCGGTTGTACCATTTTCCTTGCTCGGAGTGGATACCGTAAACCTTGTATCTCCGATCGAACCAATAAAAGTATCTCCTGTATAATCGCCTGCTGCAGGATATTCATCCGGTGCAGTCGCAAGCTCATCCTTCAGATCATTGATCCAGGAATCATAATAAGATGTCATGTCACTGTCACCTTTTTTCTTTTCGGCTTCATACATATCGATCTCAGTCTGAATATCTTCTTTGGTACGCTTATCGTAATCATATTCATAGATACCCTTATCTTTGTCCAGAACTGCTTCTACTATTTCTTTTTTACTATCATTTGTTGTTTCCTTCTTCTTAAACGATGCAACATAGAGATCTCCTGTATCCGGAACGATCACTTCTTCTGCATCGATCGCAATCTTCTGAATACCGGAATCTCCTGTTGCGATCTCTGTATCACAGCTTTCCGGAATACCATATTTACCCTGCAGGCTGCCACTGTCCGCATTGCTTCCGGAACCACCATTTCCTTCTACATCATAATCAATATCCTTCTTGCCACAGCCGGTAACTGCTGTGCTGACTGCCAGCATACCAACCAACAGTATAGCTGCCATCTTCTTACGATATGTACGAAATCCCTCTTTACTCTTTGTTTTGTTCTGCATATAAGAACCTCCTCTTTTCTTCTCTCATTTATTATAGCTTCTGGATCCAATCCAGTAAATGACATATTATTTTGCGCCATGTTCCGCGACCGATTACTCTTCAGTCGTATCACCGGTTGTATCTGCATCACCCTCTGTGGAATCTCCTTCACTGCCTGTGGAATCTCCGGAAGTGTTGGTATCATCATCTATAGTAGATATCGATGAACTGCCGTCATCAGATACATCTCTTGCGATCGTATCTGTTTCATAACTCTGATATGTGCCAAGTGCTTGGACAGTTCCATCAGATCGATCACCGTACCATCTGTAGCATCAAGGACAACCATCTGGGTTGGATATGTCTCATTTGTGGAATCGGTCATATCCTCATACTGTGTCAATATCCATGCAGGTACATATTTGAATGTTCCTTCTTCATCTGTCTTCTCCAGATAATATCCAAGCTTCATAGAATTAAACTCTACTTTTTTATATCTGGTTGGATATGTGGTATAGTATTCTGCAATATTCTTATTTGCTTTTTCTAACAGCTCCTTAAATGATAAGAGTTCATTTGACTCTGTTTTTCCGGTTGTTTCCAGATAGGATACCCAGCTTGCAGATATAATACCATTAGAATCAACATATACCGTACAGGTTTCAGCAGGAATGCTTACCGATCCATCATCCTGCGTAATATTATCAACATTCCAGGCTTCCGGAACATCGGTAGTCTGATTATTGATCGCTCTGCTGTATGTAAATACATATCCATCGACATCAACAGCCTCGGTATTCCCATCTGTTCCATAGTAATACCAGTAAAGATCCTGTGTATCATTCAGGGCAGCATCTGAAATACCGACCTTACTGATAAAATCATCTGCAATGGACTGTGCTTCTTCCTTTGTAAATGTACATACATTTGAGGCTGACACATCTGCATCTGACAGATCATCCCCGCTATCCGGAGTTGAATAATATACTCCGTTCATTCCATCTTTTGGACGGTAGGTAATCAGCGAATCTTTCAGACCTACGGAACCACTTCCGCTGTCCTGGTCGTCCATATACATAATATATTTTCTTCCGTTGATCTCTCCGATAAAGGCACTACCGGAATAATCATCAGCCGCCGGATATTCATCCGGTGCATTCTGAAGCTGATCTTTCAGGTCGGAGATCATGGAATCAAACCAGGATGCACTGGAATTATCTCCATTTGCTGCAGAATCCTTCTTTTCCTTTTCATACTCATCGATCTGGTCCTGAATATCTGCTTTTGTCATATTGTTATAATCATATGTATAAATACCTTTGTCTTTTTCAAGGACAGCTTCTACGATCTGTTTTCTAGTATCATTTGATGATTCTTTTCTTTTTACATATACAGTCGGAAGATCTACGTATCCGGCACTGTTACCTCATCTGCTTCTATTGCAAGTTTGCTGATCCCGCTGCTTCCAGCGTCCAGTGTAGTATCACAGGATTCCGGTATTCCGTACTTACCCTGAAGGCTTCCACTGTCCGAGCTGCCTCCGTTTCCTGATTCACCGTCTACACTGTAATCTATATTCTTCTTTCCACAGCCTGTAAGTGCAGTTCCTGTTGCCAGAACTCCTGCAATGGCAAGTGCTGCCATCTTTTTATAGCGCATTTTTCTGCTTACCTGTGTTGTCTTATTACCTACTGTTTCTTTTCTTATTTTCTTCAAAATAATTACCTCCTGCTGTGATCCTACATTTTAACAAACAAAATTAATATGTATATTTTTTCAGCGCTGTAAAATATTAACACAAACCATCGATTTTGTTCATTAATACGTGTCTATTTTTTTATTAAACTTTCTTAAGCTTTCTTTTCATTTTTCCCGACATATTAAATGTACATGACCACTACATATTTTATGCAATATAGTTGCATCCTTTTTGCATCCTTTTTCTACAATTTCTTGTATTTCTATATTGCATTTTTTCTTTTTATGTTATAGTATGTGCGGTGAGAAAGAATAAAGAGGTGTCATTCTAATGAATATTACCATGTTAAAAAGTAAGATCCACAGAGCCGTTGTTACACAGGCTGAACTGAATTATGTCGGCAGTATCACCGTAGACTCTGAGCTTTTGAAGAAAGCCGGGATCCTTGAATATGAAATGGTGCAGATCGTTGATATCGAAAACGGAAATCGTTTTGAGACCTATACCATCGCCGGAGAACCGGGATCGGGTGTGATGTGCCTAAATGGTGCAGCAGCCAGACAGGTTCAGGTCGGAGACCATATCATTCTGATGTGTTATGCCTCCATGACACCGGAAGAGGCCAAAGATTATCGTCCGACTGTTGTATTTGTAAATGAAGATAATTCCATTTCCCGCATCACAAGCTATGAGAAGCACGGCGAGATCGGATAAATACCTGAAAACGAGGTGTATAATTACCCTTGGTATTTTGAGTTAGTTGCATAATTTATTATACCAAAAATAGCTATAGGCACAAGCCCATAGCTATTTTTCTTTTTAGGGGAGTTTTTTTACATCCCCTTTTGTTAATAACAAGATTCGTTAACGGCTGAAATGACTCTTTTTCATTTCATTCCTGTTTTTGTGTCTGGAGCATTCTTTTCATTCGATGATATATATTGTCCATATGTATCCGGCATATATGTCTGTGCATTTGCAGCATATTCATCCGGATAACCTCCCTGTATATCTGCATTATAGCTATTCGGATAATACGTCTGATCCTCTGCACTATATCCATTCGGATAATAGCCCTGATTCTCTGCAGCATATCCATTCGGATAATAGCCCTGATTCTCTGCAGCATATCCATTTGGATAATAGCCCCAGTTATCTGTATCATATCCATTTGGATAATAGCTTTGCATGCTTACATCATAATTATCTGATACTGTGTCACCGGCAGCTGTCTGAGGCTTCTTTGCATCTGTCTTTTTCTTCTGTTTTTCCTGCCTTTTTGCCTCTTTTCGCTGTTTTTTTTGCCAGACGCTCTTCTCTGTGTTTCATCCTGTATCTACGCCAAGCCAGTATATACAGCACCCACAAAAACAGCAATACCGCAATAGCAATGCCTGCATATAACTGCCACTGGCGATAAGCAACCGCGTACCGATAACCTAATGTACTGTCCATGGTCAGCAGCCGGTCACCGGAAACCTGTACAGTCAGAAATATACTGTAACCGATCACACCAGCCGCAGCAAGCGTAATGACCACCTGAATGATTGTATATACGATCATGACTGCTTCCTCCTTTTTCGCCCCTTGACAAATACAATAATATAAAGGATCAATAATACCAGTACCAGACCACCAAGTATCACATATTCAAATACACGTTTTACAGTTTTTGCAGCTTCATAGGTCACCACAGCTCTGTATACTGACTGATTTCCTACTGCATCCTCTGCGATCAGCTCCAGTGTATTTTCTCCATTTGCAAGTGACACTTTTTTATGGAAATAGCTTTGTGTCAGTTCGACCGGTTCGCCATTCAAGGTCAGGGAAGCTCCTGCTTCCGTATAACCATTCAGATAAATGGTATTTTCGGTTACTACCTTTCCATCAACATCCTCGGATATGGACAACTGCGGTGGTACGGTATCCACATAGATCTCTTTGGAATATTCTACAGTATTGCCTGCCGGATCCGTAATAACAAAGGTCACCGTATTATCTCCATCCTTTAAGTTCACCCGATACATACCATTTTCTTTTTCATCCGTAAGTATCCGCTCATCTCCCAGATATGCATCAAATGTATTCTTATCCTGCATCGTGACCGTTGCCTGAATGAAGCTACTCTTTGTTCTGTCTGCATCTGCATCAAAGACTACATCAGCATCAGCCTTTACTGCAGCATCTGCCGACACAAGCTCATACCTGCAGTTCTCATCTGTTCTTATCACTGCCAGATAAACCTTAGAAGCATCACCTGTAAAATCATCATAATAGAAATCCGTGGTTCCCTGCTCCTCTTCTCTGATCAGATTATGTGCCTCATCATAAACCCGTACCGTATAAGCTTCCTCATTAGAAGCTTTCCATGAAATATAATATCCATCATTATATGTTCCACCCTTTACCCCGGAAACCTTCTCTACATCCTCCGGATTCTGATAGCTGATAAATGCATCACTATAGGCACGCTGATACACACCGTCTACGGATACACGGATATAAAAATGATATTCTCCGCTCGGAAGCTGATCCAGATCAAATGTAAACGATCCGGATTTTTCCATATTGTCACTATATACGCAGGTTCCGTCAAAGCCCTCTGAATCAGTATCTGCAAACACCTCCACATAAAGCTCATCCGGGCAGTCTGTGATCTTATAGTTTACCTTGACACTTCCGGTTCCTTTTTCTGATATTTCAAATTTACTGATGACCAGCGAATCCGGAACCTCACCTATCGTTACGTCCACCACACCAAGATTTTCTCCGGTTACCGCAGCCTTCCATGTACCTTCTTCTCCTTTTCCGACATGTATGATTGCTTCGCCATTTGCCTCATAAACCTGATCCGGCGTTTTTTTCTTGCTATATACTTTACCGGATGGTGAAGTCAGCACAATCGTTCCAGGCTGTTCATAATTTTCCCAGGTTACATAAAAGACCGCCTTACTGTAACCCTCCGGCATATCAATCTCGACTTCTGTCTGTGCTGCCCACACCTGTATCGGAAGCCAGACGATCATCCCTATAAATAATAATACGCCTGTCCACAGCTTCCACATTGTTTTCCTTACTCTCTTCATGTTAAACTGCCCCCTTAATTAGATGATGTGCTGATCTTATCCCACAGGAACAGACCTCCATCTTCATCATACCATATAGATTTTTCCTGTTGTTTTCCGTTATTCGCCTTATAATTTAATGTTACCTTAGCTTTACTGAACTCTCTGTCCCAATCAATCGTGAGCTTGCAGTCACCCTTTGCATGGACATCCACCGGCGCCATATCTACATTTCCATTTACTCCAATCTTAATATATCGATCAGTGAAGTTTCCTCCAAGATTTGCTGCTGCACTTCCTTTTACCTCGCAGCCAAAACCAGAAATTCCAAGCTCGAGTGCCGCTGATATATCAAGTCCATCCTTGTTGATCTTGGCTCCTGCCTTTGCTTTTTCAGCACCAAGCAATGACATTTCTGCTGAAACAGCAAACTCCGGCTCGCTGAAATTGATCTCAACCTGTCCCTTTGCATTTCCGATCTCGCCCCATTGCCTGAACTTTTTCATCCACTGATTTCCGGTATTCTCGTCGCCAAAGCATCCGAACAGATCCGCCTCTGCCTCAACAGTTCCGATCAGCTTAATATCCTTATCATATAACGTCTGATCGATTCCGGCATTTAGGATCTTCTTTGTCTCTTCAGATACGAGAGAATCATATAGTCCGATCAGCAATGTGCTCATACCCTGTAATTCTCCGCCTACCTTATTGATCTCCATTATCTCGCAGACTCTTGGTCCCGGCCGCAGATTTGCATCAAGCTTAACTGTATCCGGAATCCAGTAATAGGATGACAGATATCCATCAAAGCCGGAAATTCCGGTATTACCAAATGCACCTATTGATGTTGAAAAATCAATCTTACCGCCAATTTTCCAGTATTCATGCTCCGGATCCAGCGAATTCAGCTTGACCGACATTTCATTTATTCCAAATATTCCAAAGCTGATCTTATCATCCGGAGACAAAGTCAGTTCTCCACCAAACTCCAGTCCATCTGCTGTAACTGCTACTGAAGCCGAAATATCAAAGCCCTTAAAGAAATCGGAAACGCCAAATTCCTTTAAGCTGGCTCTTTCCTGTGGTTTTTCTGTCTTTTTGTATTTGTTTGCACCGGTTTCATGCTTTAGTGACTTAATTCCTGATTCTATCATTTTATCCACCCGGATCGAATCAATGTCGATCTGCAAGCGGTTACTGTATAATTTTACTTCCGCCGCCTTGATATCCATGATAAATGGGATCGATATATTCATGTTTGAAAGGTTCTGATCAAAGGATGTCTTCTCCTCATCTATCGTTGCATAAAAGCCTGACTCTGCAACAATATAATCCCTGCCATTCATGACAAGATCCGCAAATCTGCTGCTTTTTTCCTGCATTTCTGTATAACTGACATAAAGCTTGCCATCACCCTGAATTGTACCGGAATCTCCTGCCTTTATCGTCTTGCCGGACACAAGCTCCAGCTCCGGATCCATATCTGCCACGATCATCTCCATATCACCTGAGCAATGCATAAAACCATTGATCATAACATTACCACTGGCTACCAGCCTGTCATCTGCCACCTGTCCGATCGAATCTGCTGTGATCGTCATATCTCCTATTCTTACAGACTCTGAGGTTCCTGCCTTAAATACCTTGAAAGCAGCACTTCCGGTTACAACTCTTCCATCGGTTGTTCTTACCTTTACATCGTAAATGCCTGCGGTGAGTTCTCCGGTCAGTACGCCAGTCAGACTTGTTCTATCTGTTACCTGTATATCCGTCAAAGCTGTATTTCCGATAAATACACTTTCAATATCAGCAAATCCACCTCCATTTACGGTAACGGTTATACCTGCCTTTACATCCTTTTCCGATGCATTCCCCGGTGTGACGGATGATATGCCAAGTGTATTCTCGTCTACCTTACGGATCAGATCATCCTGCCCAAGATCTTCCGGTCTGTTTTCTTCATTTATATAATAATCCTTGGTCTCTGATGCATTATATTCTGCAATATCAACCGTCAGAAATCTTGGATCTGCTTCCGGATTTCTGGTCACAGTATATTCAATGCTGTAATTATTGACAATATATTTCTGCAGATACAGATAAATATCCGACAGCTCCGTGGATGCCTCTGCCTTTACAAATTTTCCACCTGTGTATTCTGCGATCGCCTGCATATAGGCATCATCACACTCACCAAATCCAACCGTATATACACTGATGCCAAGCTCTACCGCGCGATCAACTGCCGCCTGCATATCCTCCTCCGAACCGCCGTCCTGTCCATCGGACATCAGGATCACAGCCCGGCTTCCATTCGCGCTTTCCAGATTATCCAGTGCAAGATTTAAACCAGCCGAAATATTGGTTCCACCACCACTTGATATATTATTAATAGAATTCTTCAGGGTTCCGCTTTTTGATGTCAGGGTCTGTTCCAGATATGCTTCATTATCATAGGAAATGATCATCATCTTTTCTGCTGTTATATGATCGACTGCTTCTGCCGCTGCCTGTTTTGCATTTTCAAGCGCTGCTCCCTCCATGCTTCCACTCTTATCCATGACAATACCGATGCTTGCTCCTTCACTCTCCGCACCACTATGTAAGGTAAAATCTGTTATCTCATACTGTGTATCGATCACTGAAAAGTCTTCCTTTGTAAACTGGTCTGCCAGCTCTTCCTTGGAATCCTTTGTTCCGTTAATATTGATGTAAGCACGGATAGCAGGATAATCTGTTGTATCGATCCGGCTGATATGAATACTGATCCTGTCATATTTCAAAGTCGTTGATACATAAGAATTAAATGAACCATTAATGGTATCCTCTGACACCGGAACAACCTGTGCACTCTGTTTGTCCACCAGATCAGTCACAGCTGCATTCAGCTCCGGATTGTATGCATCATTGGATATCTGATTATACTGGGTAACAACCTCATCGATCGAATCCTTCAAAGAGGACTGATCGCTGATCGCTGCACTATTATCAATTATCTGATGCAGATGTTCATTTGCAGTATCCCGGTCATCCATTGCAAGGTACAGCTTCGACAGCTGCAGTTCATAAAAGCCGGTATCATCGCCATGTCGTGGTATCTGTACCAGAATATAATTTGCCGCACGCTTGATCGGAACATTACATGCTTCCTTGTAACTTTCATCTGCCTCTTCTAATAATTCATTGATCTCATCCGCATGCTTTCCTTCATAGCCCTCTTCATCAATCAGCTTCTGTGCTTTTTCCTTCGTACGTTCTGCCTGTTTCACCAGCTTTCTGATCTCCTCATCCTTCATATCAAAGGAAGCCTCTGTATAGTTTTTATCCATGTTGTTACGGTAAACCTCTTCGGCGATCACATCCGTATAAATAACCGTATTCTCCGGACTTTTAAATTGTCGGTTCAATTCCGATGCTTTTTCCTTCGCCTTATCATAATCCTGTTGATAAACATAAAAGCTGACCTCCCTGCGAAGGATCTCCTCTGTTTCTCCATAGGTATGTTTCAGGTCCTTGATATCATCCTCTGTAAGCTCCGAAACAGCCACTCCATGGATCTTGTTGTCAAGCTCATACGCCTTTTCATATTTGCGCTTTTCTTTTCTGGTGAAATGCCGTTCATCCACATACTCTTCTAAAGCAGAAAAAAACTCCTGTCCTGCCGTCTTCTTTTCCTGTACATCATCGGATCCGCTTTTATATGTAGCTTTCTCCACCGCACCTTGCTTTTCCAGATCCGAAAGATATGCTTCATAATCCGTATATGCCTCTGTTCCACCATCTGTCATACCAAGCTTTTCGGAGCAATAAGTATCAAGCTTCGTCAGGCAGGTTTTGCCAGCCTTGCTGATCCCTTTTCGTTCTAATAGCTCCTGGGTTTTGAAATACCCATTGATATAATCGCCATTCATCGTATCACAGGCTGCACCAAGCACCTCTTTTTCCTCCGAACTGCCTGATATATCATTCAGAATCCGGACTGCCTGGTCTGAATTGCCATCCATTATATAGCAATATGCCATATAGATACCCTGTTCATTTGTATCTGTATCATCGAAATAACTGCGTACGCCAAGAAAGGTAGTCCCGGCAAAAGCCAGAACTACCCCTATCGTGAGCAGCCATTCCGGGACATTTCTCTTTGTCTTAAAGATGAAATGTCCGCATATATCAACGGCTGTAAAAAACAGAAAGATAATTGCTATCTTCAGTAAAATATTTAATTCCAAATTTTGCCCTCCCTTAAATATCTGAATCGGATCTGTTTTAAATGAAGACCATTTTTACCGACATTCAGACGCATAACTGAAAATCTGGTATGCAGATCAAATTCTTTTTTGATAACCATGTCTTCCCCATTTGTTCCATGGAATGTGAAACTGAGGATCGGTATATTGGTATAATACAACGTACATGGCATTTGGGCAAGTTCTGAGAGATCGGAGCTTCCGATCAGTTCAATCTCATAAATTCCTTTTTTCTGTACATCAAACGGAAGAACATAATTTACACCGGCTTTCGACTCCTTGGTATCAAGTCGTAATTCATAGTCGCCATCTAATCTGACAAATTCAACCTCTGACAGATCAACATCATCCGGTTCCGCCGGACGATTGATGATCGATACCTCTGTCGGGCAGCCCATTGCTCTTCGCATTGCTTCTGTATCGAGTACAAAGCCACAGATGTTCGCTGCATTTCTCTGAAGCTCCGCACGCTTCAGTCGTCCATCTACGAGTGCTGCGGCTGTATTATCTCCGCTGGCATTTGTTGATCCATCCGGACATACCATATAGATATCATTCTGCGCACGTGCCATTGCCGCAAAATTAATCTTATCCGGCTCCTGTCCACGCTCATTGATGGATGCCCACCAGTCAGTCATGACAATACCTTTAAATCCCCATTCTTCTCTGAGGATTGTCGTACAGAGATCATAATTTCCGGCTGTCCATACTCCGTTTACCGGTCCGTATGTCGTCATGATCGCATCGCAGACACCGCTTCTTACGATCATCTCAAAGCCTTTCAGATAGATCTCCCGAAGTGCACGTTCTGATACAACAGGATCTGCAAAATGTCGTCTCATCTCCTGATTATTTGCACAGAAATGCTTGGCTGCCCCTGTTACACCTGCTGCATGCAGACCTTCTAACATCGCACCGGCAAAGCATCCTGTCACATATGGATCTTCTGAGAAATATTCAAAGTTTCTTCCATTTAACGGATGACGGTGAATATTCATACCAGGTCCAAGTAAACAATCCACCTTCTGTGCGATCATCTCATAACCGGTACAGGTATAAAGCTCTTTTACAAGCTCCGTATTAAATGTACATCCGATGATCGTTCCATTTGGCAGGCTGAATGCTTTCACACCACAATCTAACCGCATACCGGACGGTCCATCACTGCAGCATACAGAAGGGATTCCATGACGGTTGATCAGCGACTTGGATACACCTCCAAATGCTGCTGCCGTTCCCGGTGTTACAAGTGAACTTCCCATGCCTTCTCCTCGAATGATACAAGTAAGGTCATCGTCTGTCAATTCTGAAATAAATTTATCCATTCCGATCGAACCATCTGCCACATCGGATAATGTATGCATACCCATCGTCTGACGGATCTCCTGCGGAAGATGATCCTGTCTTCTCTGCTTCTCGTTTGATGCATGATGTGGTGCTGCTTCCATCATGACCTGATATCCGTTCTCTGTCTCTGCTGCCTTCATTCTGTCAAACGCTTCTACCGGAGCAAGTGCAGAGCAAAGCTGCTCGATCACAAGACCATCTGCAAGCTCAAACGCGCCTGCACATTCTGCACTTCTGACATTTTCGCCGGCAAATACATGATATGTGCCTGCTTCTAATACAAATGCATAAGCATGTCCTGTAATACCGGAGTCGTCATAGGATGCAAAGCGGCTGTATGGAACAGTGATCTCTACTTCTTCGGATTCACCCGGTGCAAGCTCCTTTGTCTTTGCAAATCCGACAAGAACCTTATCTGCTTTTCCAAGCTTACCCTGCGGAGCTCCGCATAGATCTGAACAACATCTTTTCCTTTCTTTAAACCGACATTTGAAACAGTTACATGAAGTGTAAACTGCTGTTTCTCCGGCTCATTTGCAAATACAACGACTGACTTTTCAAATGTTGTATAGGACAGGCCATATCCAAACGGATATCTGACGCTATCCTTTGCGAAAGTCTCAAAATAACGATATCCGACATAGATATCTTCACTGTAATAATTCTTATCCGGATCACCAAAATATGGTGTAGAAGGATAATCAGCAACTTTATATGCGATCGTGTCTGTCAGATGACCGGATGGTGAAACTGCTCCTGTTAATACATCTGCTGTTCCAAGTCCGCCAACCATGCCGCCCTGCCATACATACATAACAGCTTCCGGCTGGTAACGGTCTGTAAAACTCATATCGAGCAGACCACCGACATTTAATAAAACGATCATCTTATCAAAGTTCTTTCTTACTTTTGTGAGCAGATCTTCTTCCACATCTGTAAGCTGATAAGAACCCTTGGTATCACTTGCATCTTTATCCTCGCCTGCTGTACGTCCGATGATCACGATAGCTGTCTCTGATCGCTTGCCGGCTGCTTCCACAACCTCATCGGTCAGCTCCATTTCTTCCTGACACCATGGTTCATTTCCCCAGCCTTCGCCTTCGTTAAATGGATGTGTCTCTTCCCAGTCCTGATAGATCTTGATCAGCTCCTCATCCAGAATGACCTGACCACTCTCACGCAGACCATCTACGATTCCATAGACCTTTGATACATTTACCATTCCGCCTGAACCGGTTCCGCTCTTATAATAGTGGTTCTGGATTCTTCCAAATACTGCCACCTTCTCATCTTTTACAAGCGGAAGTGCCTGATCTTTATTCTCAAGCAGAACACAGCCTTCTGCTACTGTCTGTCTTGCAAGTGCTACATACTGATTCCAATCCAATACTACCTGATTCTTCATATCCATCATACTCCTTTTCCTGATTTTATCCGTTTGTTTTATCTTCCTTATGCAGCTGTTTTCCGGCTCTCTGCATATGTATTTTCTGTCTCATTCTTTTTGACAGAAATTATGATTTCGTTCTTCAATTTATGAATGTATGATAGTATGAATCCTATTTTTACAATATAAAAAATACGACATTCTCATCATTTTCCCGACTGTTTTAAAATCGAAAAAAACTGTTATTTGAATTATTCAAACAACAGTCTTTTTCTGTATCTTATTTCACCCATTCTTACAATACATGCCATGTTTCTTTGCAATTGGTATTGTTTTATCTTTGATTTCTTCAATTGTATAACACATCATACATACCTCCCTCTCAAAATATACAAGCAAGTAATTTTATGTTTATTATACCACAAGAATCCCGCCTGGCATACGCCAAACGGGATTCTTATATTTTTCTGTATAACTGACACTTACTGTTTATTCTTTCTGCTCTTTGCAAATACACAGCCGGCTCCAAAGGAAGATACCAGAACGCCTGCGATCAGAAGTGATCGAACCGAAAGTCCTGTCGCTCCCTGAATGACCAGCAGTTCTTCCGCATTGTCACTGTTAAATCCTGTAAGATGTAAGGTTTTTGAACTTATGTAAAAAATAATTCCTGTTACTGCGACTCCAAGTACAGTAGAAAGTGCGGATACAGCCGTCCGTCTGCTGCAGCCATTTAACAACAACAGGCTGACTGCTGTTCCTGTTAATATAGTCAGGATTGAGACAATCACAGGAGGAAATCCGTGGTAGATCGCCTGAACCATAAACAGTACTACCAGAAGAAGTGTAAAAACGACACCGGCTAATGCCCGTAAGCCTTTTCCTTTTCCCACAAACAACATTACCGCGGCAAATACCACCACAAGGATGCCAAGTGGCAGGCACCTGTCATAATTGAATACTGTGTAGTAGGGAGCTGCTTCCTCCGGCATATCTGCACATACGATTATTTTCTGATTCGCGTTTACATAGATGTTATGTGTCTGTGACAAATAATTATCAATCGATACTTTGTCGCCTTTCTGCTCCCCATCCAGAATCAGAACTGTAAGCTCCTGTTCCCCAAGATATCTGGAATGATCATATGGATCTGTCTCCAGCCGTTCATTATCGACAGATACTACCCGCCCTCTTACGAATGTCCTGCTGTCGTTATTGTACATTGTATAGCTGTTGATCCGATCCCAGTCAAATGAACCTGCCGCCAGAAGAAAGGCTGCTCCAATCAGGAAAACCGCGATATATACTGCATTTCTTCTCACAAATAAAACAAGATGCCCACCTGCTTTTTCATCCGTTTTCCCTGTCGTTTTGTCTTTTCTCTCTGTCTCTTTCATCTCCGGCTGCCTGCTCCTTATACATATGAAGCGGACTCACCTGCTCCTTGAGGTGGTCTCACTTCATTTCTGTATTTATTATAAATATGCCTGCCTGTGCCTGCTATCACACTTCCGTAAAGATTGCAAGGGTTGTATATTTCTTTTGTAAAATTCACGAAAAAACAGGCAGTCTCGTTATAAGACTGCCTGCCTGATAATTATTTTTATATTGTATTGTTTTCTATATCTCATATATCACATAGGATATACCTGTATCTTCATGAGAAAATCAGTTCTCCAATAACTGTTTCTGCTGATGACTTACTCTATCTGGAAAAGCCATCATAAAAAGATTCAATCAAAGCACAGTCCATGATAAGAACATAGAACACATTTCCATAGTAACGGCTTTCTACAATTCTTCCATGATCAAGAACAGGGCGGTAGGATCCATCTTTTTTTGCAAAATGGAATCTTACATAATCATTATTTCCACTGGTCTTTGCATCAATCTGTTTCCAGATACTGGTCTCCACAGAATCCCGTTCATCCGGGTGAATAAGATTCCTGAATCGCTGCCCGGTATAATCCAGAAAATCATCGAAATCCTTGCAGCCTGCAAACTCAATCAATTCACGATTTGCAAATAAAATACGATCATCCTCCGGATCAGCTATATATATCAGGAAAGCTCCCGGAAGATTTTTTGACACATCCTGAAGTGCAAACCCAAGCTGACTTCTGTGCTGTATCTTATAATCACTGCGATAAGGACTGCAACTATGCTTCCCATGTAGTTTTACCGCATAAAGTGCCATATCTGCGCATCTGATAAGCTCCAAAACATCGTCACAGTCCTTCGGATATTCTGCGTACCCAAGAGAAATATAAAAAGGATGCTCTTCACCATTATATGTTATATACCTTGGCTTAAGGGTAAAACTCTCTATTATACTCTTTGCCTCTTCCTCTGTTGTTCCGATCAAGATAACAGAAAACTCATCGCCGCCATTTCTGCATAGAATGGCATTTACACCAAAATTATCTTTCATGTCCTGTGCAAGACTTTTCAGTGCGGTATCACCAACGACGTGTCCATACATGTCATTTATAAATTTAAAATCATCAATATCCATCTGTGCGCCCACACAATGAATACAATGACCGTCCTGTATCACCTTTTCAAGCTGCTCATCAAAACCTTTGCGGTTCAAAAGACCGGTTAACGGATCTGTTATCGCCATTTTTTTTAATATCTCACGATGTCTCTCAACCACAAGAACGATCACCGTTAATCCCGTTAAAAGCAAAATAATACAAATTCCAAAAACGAGCTGCGGAAGTATGTTCCATCCGTGGTTCCAACCATCAGTTGGCATTACCTCTAAGCCAAATGTGCTGCCACAAAATTCAAACTCAAATGTAATCGGCTCCTTCAAAATATTACCTGATGCCGATACCACCTCTGTATCATCCGACAAAGGAGAAACTGTCTTTGTCAGACAGTAATCATAACCAAATTGGGTAAGTGACTGAACCGATTTCTCAAATACCTCCGGAATACGGATAATTACAATAGTGAATCCCCAGAACGCAGAGGTTCCATCCGGGCACTCCAGATATACGGGATTTCTGATTGCAATGCCCCGGCCTCCTTGTTTTAAGTCAAACGGGCCCTGCATAGTAACTATATTTTTATCTCTCCCGTAACGGCATATCTCTCCACGACTTTCATCGTGGATCAAATCTATCTTTCCCGCTTCATTTCCCGCCTCCGGATATATATCTGTAACAACACCATTAGGTGCAATCTGTATGCTCTGAACAAAATCTGTCATCAGATTTCCTGCAACTTTTTGAAAATTATCAATTTTTCCATTTTCACTGAGTACTATTTCCTCAAGTGTATCTGTAATCGCAACGCCACGGTTCATATCATTCTGCAACCGTTCTGCATAGGTTGTGGCATTAAGTTCTGTGACAGCCCGCATATGTTTTAAATTTGTTCTGTATGAATGATATAAAACTGCTGCCAAGGCCAGACAACCTGCCAGGAAAATGAGAACCGGCAATATGAGTTTTTTGTTATGGATTTTCTGTGAATGCATAGCTTGTCATCTCTCCTTGTTCTAAATCCAACTAAACAAATTCCTGTAAATTGCACATATTCTATCGCATTCTTTTATTTTTGACAAGCCACCCATTGTGGTATATTCCTTTTTTTGTAAAATGGGATTATAATACAGGAGCGAAAAGAGGTAATCAATATGCAGGATCCTGTCTATCATTGTGGTATATCTGGTGATGCCCTGCGCCATAATAAATTCATTTGAAATTGGCTTTACAAAAGAAAAACTGCAGGGACTATTATTTTCCGCTGTTCTTGCAACCATTATACATATTCTTCTATTGATTTTTATAAATATCGGAAGGAAACTCTGGCATTGGAATACAGTTGAATGTGCCACTGTCATGTATTCCAACTCGGGAAATATGATAATCCCACTTGTAAATGCTATGCTGGGTACCAACTATGTACTGTATTCATGTGCATTTATGTCTGTACAGCTGATATTTCTCTGGACACACTGCAGCACCATGCTCGCCGAAAAGCCACATATGGAATGGAAAAAGATAATAACCAATATAAATGTAATAGCCATAATAGCCGGACTCCTGCTCTTTTTCTGCCATATAAAACTGCCATCTGTCATACTCACACCGGTAAAAGACATAGGAAATATGCTTGCACCTCTCAGCATGATAGTAACTGGCATGCTGATGGCTGATTCGCCGATCCGCGACAGCCTGAAAAACGCAAAACTATACATTTTCTCTGCCATCAGGCTCGTCATCTGGCCTGCTGTTTTACTGCTTATAATGTATGTAAGTCATGTATATGCCCTTATTCCAGAAGGAAGAACTTTACTCCTCATAGTATTCCTTGCCTCCATCACACCATCCGCTTCAACAATCACCCAGATGGCTCAGGTATATAACAAAGATGCTGCATACTCCGGTCTTTTAAATGTATTTACTACCTTGTTCTGTATCATAACCATGCCTTTGGCTGTCATATTGTTTTCACGGCTTGTGATATAATGGAGTTGCTCAAAAACCAATTAACCACGCCCCGACCATCATCTCTTTAGTCTTTCCATACGCCGGACATTCACCATATTTAATATAATCACTATAAAATGCAAAATTATAAATATCTATTAGCAATTCTGCATCCGTAATATCTGCTTTTCTATATTCAATCTTCATAAACAATACCTCTCCAAATCTCGATTTAACTTTCCATCAATTTAATTGCGTCATCAACAGATACACATGTAGCAAATCTCTTTGGCCACATCATATCATTGTAATATTTATAGGTTTCTTCTCCAGACATATAGTCGTTATCAAATGTTGAATTTGCCCCTTGTGGAACAATTACTTTATATCCTCTTTCAAAAGCAGATTTCACAGTTGCATCTATACAGAAGTTTGTCTGTAGTCCCACTATCACTAATGTATTATCATCTTTAACATAATCTGTAAAATCTTTATTTCCAAAACAACTATTGATATTTTTTATAAATATCTTTTCCCCTTCCTTGGGAATCACTTGTTCTGCAATTTCGAAGTCTTCATCACCGATTGAAAACCCCGTTCCTGGTCCATCATCATGTTGAAAATAGATAACCTCTATTTGATTATCTCTAGCTGCTTGTATAATTCTTGTAATATTTTCAATAAATTCATCAAAATTAAAAAGTCTACTATCTGTTATTCCTTTTTGTATATCTATCACAAGTAGTTTCATTCATTTCTCCTTTATACATAAAAATTGCGATTTTACTTTCTTCTTAGTGGAACAAGTTATTATCCACAATATATTTTAAATTACATCTATTTAACATCCATGATTTATTCCTTGCCCCATTTTGATATTGAATAACCTGTTCTTTACATTCGTCAGATAAACCCTCATATATTTGTTGTGCTTTATCTTTAATTATTTCCTGACCTAAATTATCTGCCACAAAGTCAAGATACACATTATATTTTTCAAACCCTTCAAAGAAAAGATATCGTATAGCTGCATTATAATCTTCATCAAATCTTTTTACCAAATCCATTGCAGTATCTCGAAATCTTTTTTCTAATATATTCTTCGTTTCAAGCAATTTACTTTCCGTTGATATATCATACCAATACCCATCTTTGGGATTATAACTCATAGATGCTATTACATTGTCAACTGGTAATTTTCCGTATTTTTTATAAATAATCCTCAAATCGGCATTTACTTCAATACTCTGCCCAGATGCATTCCATTTTGACGAGAAAAAGTTTATTTCAAACACAATGTCTTTTAC
The DNA here is from genome assembly GCF_003480025.1 of Clostridium sp. AM46-21. Taxonomy (NCBI): domain Bacteria; kingdom Bacillati; phylum Bacillota; class Clostridia; order Eubacteriales; family Clostridiaceae; genus Clostridium; species Clostridium sp. AM46-21. Next base: position 16,682 of record NZ_QUIB01000018.1, on the reverse strand, counting down.
TGTTTTCTTCAAAATACCACTTTTTAAATACTTAAAGCCAGTTACTGTTGACAACTCACATATTAATCTTGTTTTCGTTTCTTCAACACTTAAAATATTTTCCATTTTTTCTCCTAATAACCCATGTGAAACTTCAAAGTTTCTGTTGCTTTCAATCTCTCCGCATGACTGAAAGTTTTGAGTGCCTTATATTTATCTAAATAATTTTTGCATCTGCTTCTCGAAGCTTTTTAAAATATTTTTCTTTATTCTTATTAAACATTGTTCCGATAGCTGATTCATTAAGTATTACACTATAGCCTTCTTTTATGGCCCCTAACGCAGTCAATGCTACGCACCCACCACCATCAACTCCTACGATTTCCACACATTTAATCTTATGTGCTTTTAAGAACTCATTAAGTTTAGGATTGCTAAATGCGTTTCCCTCATATTTTATGAAAACATAATCAGATATAACATGAAGATTGCTAACTAATTCCACTTCTTCAGTTCCTTCATAAGCCTTAAATGGTGCAAGCTTATTTATTAAATTTTTCTTCATGATATTTTTGATATAAACAACCACATTACTTTCATTTGCGTCAATAACTTCGTTTACAGTTTGAATCAGAATTTCATTATCATATTTAAAGTATGTAGCGTGATTTTTTCCAACACATACATTCTGCATATCAATTACCAACAATGCTTTTTTCACTTTCTTTCCCTCCGTCATCTTCAAATTCATCTAATACTTTGCATTTTTATATGAAATCAATATATGTGCAGGTGCAAATAATAGCGATGCTACAATCAATAATACAGACCTGCTCATAATTCCACTGAAGATGAAAATTACGGATGGAATAATAGATAATGTCAATGCTTTAAAAATCGTATTATTTCTAAAACAAATAATCCATATCACACAATAAAGTATAATTAAAACGACATTTGCTATTAAATATATCGCAAAAGCTTCATCAGACCACCAACCGAACCAGGTTCCAGGAATATTGACAACCATAAATCCGAAACACCCAAATCTTCCTATCTGTTCTACAACTTCAACACCTTTATTATTCCACTTATTTTCAAAACCATCTTTATACTTTAATGTAAAAATAATATTGGGTACCATGATTACTGCTATAAATACTGCCCCAAAAATGTTTATCCACTCCATCATGTTCTCACCTTCAAATTCAAAGTTTATTCTCTGTCATTCAACAGTTTATTTACTCTTTCAACTGGAAATCTGTCTTCAATATCAATTATCTTTATTATCAACTATTATAATTCCTACTATCACAAAAATAACACTTATAACAGATAATAGTAACCCTCCGTTACATTTTGCCCGGTAAAATTATTTGGACGAACTTAGGTATTTACTAATTTTTATATTTTACCGTCCAATTACCTTCAACACTTTCTGAGGTTGCATATTGACCGTAATCTAACACTGCTAAATCCCTCATCGATTCATCTATGCTTAAAATTTCACCTAAGGAAACCACTCTCGCATCTTCTTCCTTATGGTTTTCGCCGCATAAAAACTGCCAATACCCGTCCTCATCGTGAGAAACGTATAATATAGGCTTATACCCCTCCAACACATGGTAGCAGGTAATGCAGGCAGTGTCAGGACTATCTTCAAACGGAAATTTTCTATTATCCGCTTTCTTTTCAACTCTTTTAAATTTATCAAGTAATCCCATAATTTAATCCTCTCTACAACTTCAAAGCTTATGATCTGTTCGTCATATAACCAACAACAGAATCTACTCCCATAGTGCATTAATTTTATCTGGAAGTAATTCTATCTCCGTTCCAAGCAAAGCAACATCATCTTCATCTATTGGCACTGGTACATTAAAGTAGTTTCCCTTATTATCAATTCCATAAAGTTCACCACCACCATTTGAGCCAATAATAATGTGACCCGGCAAAATTTCTTCAATTTCATAATCATCATTTATTTCTTGCAATTCTTCCAACGGATATAATATAAGCCAGGTTTCACCAATATCGCCTTCACCACCATTATGTTTTTTCATCAATTCTATGTAATCGTTTGGCAATACCACGTCATTTATTTTCTCTATAATTTCTCCAAAATAAGGCGAATTAAATTCAAACATTCCCCATTTTTCCATATTATTCACCTCGTCGCTAAATTCCGATTTCTCAGTTTCAAAAACTGGAATTTGTCTGTCTATACATAATCTGATATTTCAAATACACATTCAGAAGCTCCATTGACAATTGTATCAACAATAGTAACTGTTACACTCTTTTCAAAAACCTCAGAGAACAATCGCATATACCAACCAGCAGAACATTCACAATACTTTTTATTCATATTCTCAACTTTTTTAGGTATATTACAATAACATTTTTTGTATACAGCAATAATCTTTCCTTCAAAAATATGTAAGTTCCTTCCGCCAATATCTGCTTCATTCAGAAGATTCAAAAATTCTGCTATATCGTTAGATTTAGCGTATAATTTTTTTGCTATTTTTATAGCATTGGTTGACAAGCAGCACCCACCACATTTTCGCATAGTATCAGTCATATATATCTTCATACTCTCAGTAGTATTTAAAAGCTCATTAATATATCTTGCCTGCTTAAGCGGTGTTGCATTTTCATCAATAATTCCAATCTCCGAACAAACCGCAAATGCATTTTCAGAATCCATATTATCTACTATTCTTTTGGCCTTATTCATATCATATCCTCGCAAGAATTTAACTAATTATTCTAAAATCTACTGTTCTTTTGATTTCACCGGCATCCAAATTTCGCAATAATAATTCTCATCCTGATTTCCTTTCGGATAATCACAAGGTGCGGTGTAGTATTCTATATTATACATTCCTGCAATTTCATAATCACTATTCCCAGGAAGCCATTCCTTAAAAATCTCTGTATTCACTTTTTGTAACGCTTCCGGCATAGATCCTTTACATGGAAATACTGCCCATGTATTTTCAGGAATAACTACCGTTTCAAATTCTTCCGGTATGTCTTTTGAAGGAATATAATCATCAGCAATCATGTACTTGAAGAATCCTTCCGGTGCTCCATCATCTAAACAGATTCCATACATACCACAAATATACTTACCGTTTCCCTTTTCATAATGCTCTGTCCAAAATTGTGGGCATTCTTTATACCCTTCTTCATTTTTAATAATTTTGGCACTTCCGACAACAGTAAATGCCGGTTTTTTAACAATTTTACATTCCATTTCAAATCCACCTTTCATAGATACATGTATTTTTAGAGGAAGGTAGTTTTTGAGTTCACCGTCTCCGGACTTCGCCTGTGCAGGCGTAATACCGTGAAATCTGGTGAAGGCTTTCGTAAAGCTGTCTGGAGAATCATAGCCATATTTCATTGCTACATCTATAACCTTAACACCATCTGTTTGCAAATCTCTGCCGGCAAGTGATAATCTTCTATTTCTTATATATTCGGATACCGTAATTCCACAAAGAATCGAAAACCCTTTTTGAAAATAAAATGGCGAAAGATTAATCTTTGCAGCAATTTTTTCCAGAGTAAGTTCATCTGTAAGATGTCCTTCAATATATTTGATTGATGAAGTGATATCTTCCAACCAGCTCATGCTTATTTACTCCTTCCTACAAAACACATCTTATCTCCAAAGCATATTTTTGTCCCGACATATTTTGCTCTCTTTTGTCCAATTACACAACTATCGCAGATATAATCACAAGGCATTCCTTTACATAAACAATTAGTAAAAATCAAATTCGTCTCTCGGTTAAACACACCAGCTTACTGGAATTTGTCACTCCATCAAACTGGAATTTAGCGATTTCTTTTTCCGGTATTCTCTGTCCCACGGATTTCCTCATGATAGAAATAATCTACGATCACCGGGTGCCCCTGCGGGACTCTGCCATAAGGCATTTCATTATCCACAAAGGCACAATCATACTTCTTAGCCATTTTCTCAGCTTTCACTTCAAGTGCTTCAAAGTAGCTGCGGTTATGCTTGTTATAGATCTCGTCGTAAAGTGGTACAAGATCAGGATATTTTCCGGCGATATAATCCATAATTGTCTTTTTGAAACCGCCTCGAAGATTGAGATTTTCGAGCCAGAACAGATCGCACTGATTCTTTACCCGCTCAAAGATTGCTTCAAAATCCGTGATACCGGGGAATACCGGGGATACGAAACAGACTGTACGGATACCTGCCTCATATACCTGCTTCATAGCAGCGATACGGTGCTCAATGCTCGAAGCAGAATCCATATCGTTCTTGAAATTTTCATCTAGTGTGTTGATCGACCATGAAACGGTTACACGTCCAAGCTTCTTCAACAGATCAATATCCCGTACCACAAGATCCGACTTTGTGCAGATCAGAATATCTGCGTCACTGCCGATCAGCTGCTCCAGAAGTTTTCTGGTATTCCCGAATTGCTCCTCCTGTGGATTGTAGCCATCTGTCACAGAACCGATAACCACCCGCTGTCCGGCATATTTCTTCGGATTTTTAATTTCCGGCCAATGCTTCACATCAAGGAAAGTGCCCCATTCCTCCTTGTGCCCGGTAAAGCGCTTCATAAAAGAAGCATAGCAATACTTGCAGGCATGTGTACAGCCCACATAGGGATTGACCGAGTAACCGCCTACCGGCAGACTAGACTTAGTCATGATGTTCTTTGTTTCCACCTCACGAATGAGGATTCCATTCATTACTTCTTCCATGATTTCTGTACCTCTAACACTTTATTAAATTCTTCCGGCATTTCCTGAATCATATTTTCATCCCCTATGATAGGGACAAGGTCTTCCTTCATAAACACCGGAATGCCGAGCTTATGTGCCTGGTCCGTCAGAGACCATGCCCATTCCGGCTCCGTATGAATCTTCCTGCTCTGAGCTCCGGTCATGGTGCCGACAACGATCCAATTGATTCCGGAAAGGTCAACTGTGCCGGGATCATCGAATAACGGCTCAAAGGTAACATGGTAATGTTTTGCTCTGACGTTTTTCCGAAGGGCGTCGATACGCCACAGTTCTGCTTTCCTCGTCACCGTAACGCCAAACCATGCGTTTTCCAGATCGGTATCAAAATCCAGCGAATCAGGTCGCTTGGTAAGGAACAGAAACTGATGCTGCGGATTTTCACGGATCTTTACAAATACCTCGTCTCTCCATTCCGGCTTCCATCCGGAGAGATCGCTCATACCGGTAAGAAGAAAGTTCTGCGGACGTTTCTTTTCCATCATCTTAAGCTTACCCGGAAAGAATTCAGGGTCAGCGAAGTCATCAATCATATGCCAGCGTTTCACGTTGTTGCGGGCATAGCAATATGCACACCCCACTGTGCAGCCAATGACGATATTCATGTTCTGAATCTGATCTTTGATACAAATACTCATGACTTCTGCCACTCCTCAAGATTCTTTCTGATGCGGTCGAGGCATTCCTCAAACCAGGTAATTTCTTCCCCTGAAAAATCTTTGTAGTAAATACTGCCCATCTCATCAGATACAGAATCGTACTCACCCTTTAAGGCATGTGCTTTCTCAGTCAGAAACAGGAGTGTTTTCCTTTTGTCCGTTTCAGACTGAACACGGCTTATCAGCCCTTGATTTTCCATTCTTTCCAGCATCGTAGTAAGAGATGTTATCGCTAATCCGCATTTAGTCGAGAGTGACCTGATTGAGATACCATCCTCCTGCCACAGTACATAAAGAATACGCCCCTGGGCTCCATTAAACGCATCAATATTCTTTTCACTGAGAATCTTCTCGAAAATCCGGTCTCCAAGCTGTTTTATTTTGGTGACAAGAAATCCTCCATTCATTTCCATACAAAAGCTCCTATATAGTAGTTTACCAAAAACATACTATATAGGAGCTTTATTGTCAACAGTTTATATGTCCTAATAGGTAAATTCCGTTTTTTCAATTCTCCAAACTAGGATTTATCTATTAACTCTCTTAACTTTCCCCTATTTTCAAGGCTTCCCGCCATTGAAAATTCTATATATGTATCCTTTTCCCTTGTTTTTGCCCTTATGGGATAATTACAAGGGAAAATTCATTATTCAGTTGTTTAATCGTTGCCTGCCACTTTATCAAGAAGTCTTGCGGAAGTCCGCTTTGCTTCCCTTGTAGCATGGGCGTAGACATTCATGGTGGTACTCACGTCTGAGTGTCCTAACAGTTCCTGCACATCCTTAGGCTGAGCCCCGTTGGATAAGAGGTTTGTCGTGTAGGTATGCCTCAGTGTGTGGAAATGGAAACCTTCAAGCTCCGGTACTTTTCTTCCTGCTGTCCGGCAGGCTGTTTCTATGGTTGCCGGAAGTTCCAGACAACCATCCTCCCTTAAGCATACAAAGAAGATTTCGGTGTAATCTTCCGGCACATTCTCTGTCATTCTCAAATGATAATACTCGTAATGCACCCGATTCTTTTCCATTACTTCTCTGTAAAAATTCCGCTGGTAGAGTTCCCCATACTGAAAACGGTTTTTGTGCTGTTCCTTTTTTGCATTCCTCAAAATATCTGCGAGGGTATCGCCAAAGTCAACAACCCTGATCTTTTTCCACTTTGTCGGACCGATTTCGTGCTTATGGGTAGCACCATTGTAGCGGATGCTCCTGCGTACAGTGAGATACTGTTCTTCAAGGTTGATATCCTGCCATGTCAGACCTGCTACCTCTCCAAGTCTGAGACCTGTAAAGTATGCTATCTGAACCGGAAGAATCGCATCCCCACTTCGTTTTCCAAGCTGTTCAATCAGTTTCCGGTACATTTCAAAGGAAAGCGGTTTAACCTTGTCTCTGTCTGTGGCTGTTTCATCCGCAAACAAATCCGTTTCTTCCTTTTTATGCCTCATCACCACATACTGCATTGGATTGAAGGTAATAAACTGTTTCGGAAATACCGCAAACCGGAATGACTGTTGCAATACTGCTGAAAATGACCTTACATAATCAATGGAATATCCTTTTGATATAAAATCTCCCACAGTGCCTCCAAATGAGAGCAAATCCATAAACTCCTGCAGGTGTACCGAAGTCACCGTTTTCAGTTTCCTTTTGCTGATAGGGTGTTGTTTGATTCTCCCAATTGTCTGAAGATAATTGCCAACCGTTCCATTACTCAATGTGCCTGTCTTTAATTCTTCCTCAGCCCACAGGTCAAGCAACTCTCCGAGTGTGATGTTTTCAGCCTTTGCAACAAACCGCTTGGCTTCATAATCCTCCATTGCCTGCCTCAACAGCTTTTCCGTTTCGCTTTTGTTTTCCGTACCTGCAAATTCCTTCTGCACCAGATTACCGCTTGCATCTTCCACATAGAAGCGGTAGTACCATTTCTTGCCTTTCTTTCTTACAGAACCTTTTGCCATAATCGTTACTCCTTTCGATATCGACAATCGGAACTGATGAAATGCTTTCTGCGTGTAAGTATATCATAACTCCGGTTGTCTAATCTATACCGGTTCGGAGTCTTTCTCTGAAAGAAGATTTGCAAGCCTTACGGCTGCCGTTTCGGGATTCTTGGAATAGAGCCTTACAATGTCGCCCATGTCGTTCAGTGCGTTTACCGTATGGGTGATTTCCCTAAGGAACATAATCTCATTATATTCCTGATTGGATTCAAACCCCATTACTTTTGCAATTGTGGCATCTTCCGTATTCCCTTTAAAATTCTTACAGGCATATTGAAAGGAATCAACGAATAATTCGTATTCCTTCAACATCAGCAGCAGTAAATCTTTGGAAAAATCCGCTTCGTCTGCCTTCATATCATAAGGCAGTTTGGAGAGAATGGAAGTCATGGTATCACGAATCTGTAATTCCCTTTTATCCGTAACATCACTTGTCATTTCTTCCGTCTCGCCCTTCAGCCACTCCACTGATACATGAAGTGCTTCCGACAGACCATCCAGAACAAGCTTCTTGGTGTTGTCAATCGTTCCTGCCTCATACCGCTGTATGGTGGAAGCGGTAACTCCCATCTTTTCTGCTATATAAGGCTGGTTGACACCTAATTCCAGTCTGCGTTGTTTTGCCCTGCTACCGATTAACTTGCGTAATTCTTTATCTTTCATTCTGATACGCCTCCTTTTTCGGTATGGCTAAAGTATAACACAGTAAAAGTAGCATTGCAATATGCAAGTTAATAATTGCTTTTAAAATTTCGTAACGCTTGACAAGAAGATATAAAAGTTATATAGTAGGCATAGTCACAAAATTGCATTATGCAATTCAAGAGGAGGTGTTTTAATGACAGAAGTGAAGATTGCACTGTCCATTGAGGAAGCTGCCGACTATACGGGTATCGGCAGAAATACCCTGCGGAAACTGGTAGAATGGAAAAAGCTTCCGGTATTGAAGGTAGGACGGAAAGTCCTTATCAAAACGGATATGCTTGAAAAGTTCATGACCGCCAATGAAGGCAGGGACTTAAGGGACAAAGGAAATGTCAGAGCTGTCACAAGAAATGTGACAAATTAAATAGGGACAGTCCTAAGACCATCCCTAAGGTATGTATCTGACCGAAGCCATGATATACCTACACGCAAATAGATTATACCATGTGCTTCCTCTAAGATACAACCGGAAATTTAAGAAGTGGGGAAGAAACTTTTTTATACAAGCCCTCGGCGTTTGAGAGCGAAATACACCCCTCGCACAAATCTTACGATTTGTACTCTGTGTATTTCGCCCTGCTGGGAGCTTTCGCCGACAGGCGGATATGTTCGTAGACAGGCTACCTATGTAGCCTACTCACTTTCACATTAGAAAGTTTCCCATCCTCATTTCTTGCAGCTTCGTACTTGGCAGATACGGAAAGGAGGAAGCACATGCCAAGAAATTCATTTATTCAGATGACGAAGCTCCACAATGTCCGGGGAAGAATTTATTATATTTCAAGCCCAAAGAAGCAGGAAAATCTGTATGCGGTATATGAAACCACAGACCGTAATTTTTGGACTGACCTTGCAAAATATAATCAGGCAGAATTTAAAAAAAGCGGTACGGAGGGGAAATGTATTGAGGCAAGGGAATTGATCATAGCCCTGCCGGAATCTTTTACGGAGTATCCTCCAGACAGACTGTTGCAGATATTTACAGACCATTTCAGACAGACTTACGGAACGGACTGTATCGCAGCCCTGCATCACAATAAGCGGAAAACCAACTATCACATCCATCTCATTTTTTCGGAGCGTACACTCTTGGAACAGCCCATAGAAAAGGTTGCCACCCGCAATATGTTCTATGACGAAAAGGGAAATCATGTACGCACCAAGAAAGAGATACTTGATGAAGAAGGAAATATCCGTAAAAGATGTAAGGTGATTCACAAAGGTGAGGTATACGAAAGACAGATTTTCTCCATTAAGGATAAACACTTCAAGGCTGAAAATTTCCTTGATACCGTCAAGCAGGATTATACCAATCTTATCAATCAGTATGTGTGGGATAAAAGCCAGCGGTTAGAAGTTTTTGAGCGTGGCGGTATGTATCTTGCCACCAAAAAGATTGGTAAGAACAATCCGAAAGCCACCGAGATTGAGGCAGACAACAGTAAACGCACCTTGTGGAATCAGACTGTTGACAGAGCGATTGTAACGGGTGTTTCCAAGTCAGAAATCATGCAGATAAAAAAGGAACGGATAACGGACAAGATTGTGGAATCCGTATGGCTTTACGGAAACAGACCGAATCTGTTATCTTCCATTATCGGTACTGCCATTGCAGTATTAGAACTGTTAATCTCCAAAGTATTTCTCAAAACTCTGGAGCTTGCAGATAAAGTAATTTCCAAAGAGCTTGAAGCAAGACCGGAGAACACAGATTTCAAAGAGCAGAAAGCTGTACCAGAAGAAAGCAGAAAGCAGACAGATACACCAAAGCCTGCCATACTGCCAAGACCACAGCCATCACCGGAAGCAGTTTCTTACAAGCACTTATGCGAAATTTATCAAAAGCTGCAAGAACAGAATAAAGCAATTTTTGCACTCGAGAAACAGCGAAGTGACCTTGAAATTGAACTGTCCGACAGCAAAGGTATCTTCAAAGCAAAAAGGCGTTCCGAACTTTCAACAGAGATAGCCGGATTGGAGGAACGTATTTCCCGAATGAAAGCCCGATTATCCCATATCGTAAAGGAATACGGGTATCAGAATGCGGAAGCCTTCTACAAAGCATTTCATAAGTCAGAGACAGCTTATGGGGATTATCAGGACAGCCTTAAGAATTGGAAACAACGGTATGGAGAAAAGCCGCAGTCTCTACACGATAGGCTTATATCTAAGAAACAGGACATAAAGGAGCGAGAGTTAACAAGACCATATTCTCCACCAAACCGTGGAAGGAGTAGATAACAAACGAAGGGAGGCAATTGCCTCCCTTCGTTTGTTATCTCTCCGTAAAAGACTGGAATTTCACCCTCTCGCATAAAGATACAAATTATTTTTTTATTTCCTTATCATATATCTTTTTTGAGTATACCACAGTTACAATTGTTGCTAATAATAAATAAATCAACATAAAGATTGTGCCAGTCATCCCACTTGTAAATACGGTTGTAATGATAGTCAATAACCCCGTAATAATAATACATATTGCACCAAAGCGGTTACTCTTTCTCCATGTATTATCATTGTGCATACTCCAAACGGTTCGAACTCCCACTACTGCATTTCGTTTTGCCTTTGTCATAAAATTTCCTAATACAATAAATATAATACCACACAAAATACATGAAACTTTTGCAATGTCAATAACCGCATGTTCACCACCTGCATTTGCCTGTATCCAAGAAGAATAAAGAATAAAATAATGCATAATCCCGAACATGATTGCTTGCGAAATTCCTACAACACATAATACCTTTGCAGAAGATTTTGTTTCCATCTGTTCCTTTTCTGTATTTGCATTTTTTGATTTTTTCTCAAACACATAGATTAGCAAGTGCCAAAACAGTGTAATAAACAAAATAATTACCGGAAAAATAAAGCTTTCTGTTTTACTTCCCCATCTGTCAGTGTTTCCCTCCAAGTCATGATGCATAGGTATAATATCAGGCATAAACTGTAGTACAACACTTGTAACTACAACTGGTATCATTGCTACTATCCACATTATTTTTTTCATACTTTTTTTCCTCCAAACTGGTTAACCCATATAATTAATTCATCGAAAACCGTAGTGTTGATTTCATAATAAACAAAGTTTTTCTCTTTATATTCAGATATCAAGTCTGCGTTTTTAAGTAATTTTAAATGATAAGAAAGAGCAGCCGGTGTAATCTGTAATTTTTCAGCAATCTCTCCGGCATTTAATCGTTCATTTCTCAACATAATAAGAATGTCTCTTCGCTGGCTATCTGCCAATACTTTAAAAATGTTAGTTTCTCCCATATCTTTTACCTATTTAAAACTTTCTTTAAATAGATTTTAGCATGCTATTTGTTTTTGTGCAAGAACTATTTAAAAATAATTTTAAATAGAGGGGATACACTGAAAAATCAATGTGTCCTCTCTATTTACCTTAAGGCAAAATTCAAACATCTAGAAACTTAAGATTCCTGCCTCTTATTATGGAATAACCGTACGTTCTATATATTTTTCTGGAATTTTTAGTACTAGACCTCTATCATGATATTATATTAGCAAAATCACCACGTATCTAAACGATCCTCTGCATCAACCCATACTTGCATTTCTCCATCCAAGTATAATCTTGCATATTCTAATGGATTATCAATAGCCAAAGCATTCAACGAACACTGGGAGCCGGGAGTAGTTCTCAATCCTTCCTCTGCCTTATTGCAATCAATTCTAAGCACTACATTTTCAAACGTGGTTACATCTATGCTATTACATTGCGGATTATATCTTGCATAAATCAATCTCATATCTTATCTGTCCTTTCCTTAATTTTCTAAAAGTTTTGAAAGCATTTCAATCCGTTCTTCCTGCCATTTTCATTTCATGTTATAATTTGTTACTGGATTTTCTTTCCCTTAATTTTGCCCTTGTGAGCATTCGTAACATGAGGGAAAAGGATATAACACAAGGGAAAGCATAAGGGCAAACTCACTCGCTACAAATTTAGCATTTTCAAGGGGTTGCGGACTTCACGAGGATAAGATATAACAGTTAATAAATGTTATGAATTAAGTCAAATCAAAACTGGAATTGTTCAAGCTTTTCAAATACTAACGTCCTTAATTCTGTTCAATAATTGATTTATAGTAGTTACCAAAGTCAGCAAGTGAATTAACAATTGGAAGCATTTTTGTTCCGAGTTCCGTTAAGCCGTATTCAACTCTCGGTGGCTGCTCATGGTAATCGTGGCGATATGCCAGCCCATCACTCATCATTTGTCTTAAACTATCTGTCAAAACCTTTTGTGAAATACCATCTATACTTCGTTGTAGCTCATTGAATCTCCATGGACGCTCTTTCAAGTTACGCAAAATCAGCAGTTTCCATTTCCCTCCGATAAGAGATACTGCTGTTGCAACTGGGCATTCCGGTAATTCTTCTTTTGCTCGCATAATTCTCACCTCCGAGTCTATTGTAACACATTCATTTTTGAGTGTACAGTTACAAAAAGGTGCGTACTTGTTTTTGTATGTGTCTCACACTATACTAATACCAAGCAACCAGAAACTACAAATTAACTATGGAGGTTATTATGGCAAATTACACAAAAACAACTATTGGAAAGGAAAACCGAATTGAGCTGCATGAAAAGTTGTCTTTAACAGGTGCAGAAATCAGTTTAAACGAACTACCTGCAGGAGCAAATGTCCCATTTGTTCATTCTCATAAAGAAAATGAAGAAATCTATGGAATTCTTTCAGGTAACGGCAAAGCAATAATTGATGGAGAAGAAATTAGCCTTTCAACTGGAGACTGGCTAAAAATCGTGCCTACTGCAGAGCGTCAGTTTTTTGCATCCGATATTTCTGGAATTACTTATATCTGCATTCAGGTAAAAGAAAATTCTCTGGAACATTTTACAGCAGAGGATGCCGTAATCGGCTAATTAAAAGTATTTATTTACAAAAATGCACAGTTCACGATAAGCTAAGAACTGTGCATTTCTTTTTGTTCAATATTACGTTTTCTCAATTTTTCAAACAAGAAGTTATCAGTGATTATCTTTTAGAAAACAGCCAACTACAGCGACGCCAAATCCAAGAACACCTAGGACATATCCCCAAAAATTATTTGTTGTCACAGCAATTCCTAAAGGTATTATTGCAATCCCCAATAACTCAATCTTAATTTCTTTCATCGCAAATACCTTCGTTACAAACTGGAATTTACTGCAATACCCAATCTTCTCTTTTTAGAATGTTTACCTCATTTTCTTCCGTTGTACCGAATGCTGTCTCATAGGTATCAAATGCATAGTGTTTGAAACCACTTTTTTCCTGAACTCTATGAGATTGCTCATTCCACAAGAAGTGACCACAGAAAATTACATCAAGATTAGCGTTCTCAAAGAGAAAACGAATTACTTCTTTCAACGCTTCCGGCATTAAACCTTGTCCCCAATATTCTTTGCTCAGAACATAGCCTATCTCACGGCATTTCTTATTTTCAAATTCCGGGAAGTGAGTTTCATTGTATTTTTCGATCCCAACAGAACCTATTACTTTGCCCTGATATTCGAGTGCAAATGTTTTCTTATGGCTAATGAACATATCAAGAATAATCTTAGATTCTTCCTTGCTTTTATGAGGCTTCCAACCCGCCATTTGTCCGACTCCATCTACTGAAGCGTAGGAATAAAAGTCATCAAGGTCGGATTGCCGCCACGGGCGAATCAACAAACGCTCTGTTTTTAGGATAACATTACTTATATCTATTTCAGGATTCATAGTATTTTACTCCTCTAAATTCCGATTTTCTCAATTCTCCAACTTGAAGTTATTACTTTCTGCATAGTGTGTTTCCTAAAATGATAATTACCACGACATCAACCAAAATAATCCCCAATGCAATATATACAAAAAATGCAGGCAAAATATTTTCAAACAAGCCCATAGTTAATGCAAGAATTGCTATAATAGACATTCCAATTCCCATTGTTCTGCATAACTTCTTTTCATCATATTTTTCCTTTTCTTCATTTGAAGCTGTATTATATCCAGAAATGAACCAGCTTCCATGTCCAGAAAGTAAAATAATAGAAAGTACAGCAAATATCGCAAAGACAATCCACACTATCCAATCAGAGCCTGTTGCTAAATCTGCTAATTTCATTTACATACTCCTCCTCATATAATCAAGTGTTTTTTATTGAAAATTCAAGGTTTTCAACCTTTCATATCTCAGTGAATAAGCCGCAGTTATGAGCATTTCGATGTATCAGGTACTGAAATAGTGGTTTGAGGGTATACGAAATAAAACGTCATTGATTTCCGCTTTACTGGCCTTGTGTATACCCATCCCTCTATGGCAGCTAACCTCCTATATCCACCAGGATCATCTCTGTCTCCAGAGGTCCTAACTTCCTTCGTCCTGCCTGCCCATAACCAGGGTGTCAGCTATGCTCCCTAACGGGGTCTCGCCCCATGGAAAATATTCCTGCCGACTACTGGCTCATTCTTTGTATTATTGATTACTGACTCGCTTCCTGTTCCAGCACTGTGATCAGCGGACGTTATCTGTTACATTCTGCTTGTTCCAGTGGCTGTCCACATGACAGCCTCCATTATAGTTACTTGTCTTTCTTACGCAGCCTGTAGATAAACTGCCGGTCTCTTGATGTCACTGACCATCTTTTTCGGATCATAATCCACACCTTTTGTCAGCATGGCATAAAAGACTCGTATCAGCTTGGCTGCAATCGCCATAAGTGACTGCATTTTCTTCAACGGATTCAGCCTTCTTGTTGTATAATAATTATGGAGTTCTCTGAACTCCGGGTTCTTCGCCACAAGCGACATTGCAACCTCAAAGAGCAGGTATCTGAGTCTCTTTCGACCTCGTCTGCTTATTGTTGTCTCGCCCTTGTGCTTTCCCGAGCTACTTTCAACCAATGCCAACCCTGCAAGCTTCTGCAGTTCTTTCGGCGTGTTAAAACGGCTGATATCACCTACTTCAGCAAGGAATCCTGACACTGTCTTGATTCCCACACCTTTGATTTTCAACAGCTTCTCAGCCATCGGAATCTGCTTTACCAACCCTTCAATCAGAGTCATAACTTCCTGAAGACGTATGTTTCTGGATTCATAATCCTCCAGAAGCATTCGGATTTCCATTCTTGCAGATACTGCTCCTTCTTTACTTCCGACGCTGTGCTCTGCAGCTTCTATCAGGTCTTCGCCCTCGCTTTTCCAACTGCTCTTAACTACGCTTCACGCCAGATTTGATTCACTCCATCGATACCTAACGTCAGGATATCTTCAGGGAGTGGTGCTGATTTAAGGATTAGCATTCCGCTCTTGGCATCTGGATTTCCGTATACCGTCTTATATTCAGGAAAATATATATTGAACCAACGACTGATCCTGTTTTGAATTCTTGTAAGTTCCGCCTGTAACTGGAATCTTATGTTTGATGCTGTTCTAAGATCAGCGTAAACACCATCCGGCAGGTATGGGATCATGTAACGTCCCTCTCTAACTAATCCTGCTATAACTTTCGGATCCTTACGGTCATTTTTAGTTGGATTATTGTCGTCGAGTTCTTTTGATTTTTTCACATGGTGAGGATTTACAAGAACCGGTTTCATTTCATTATCCTGTAGAAACTTTCCAAGGTTGAACCAGTAATGCCCGGTCGGTTCCATACCTGGAACCACCTTATCCTTCTCATGTCTTTCTTTGAGATCCAAGATCCATTCCTTAAATGTCACAAATCCAGCCTCTGTGTTACTAAATTTAAAAGGTTTCTTTGAATACTCAATTCCTCTGTAATCAAAAGCTCTGGCGTAGTGCGTCTCACTTCCGACATCAATTCCGAGTACCAAAGTTTTTTCTGTAATAGCTTCAATTTTTGCGTTCTGTATGTTAGACTTCATTGTAGATACCTCTCTGTTCAATAAGATTTTTACTAACCTGCCAGTCAGTAGTCTTATTGTACTCTGAGGTATTTTCAATTTTCAACATCCACGTTTTTTATTATACAGGAAGCTCCTTAAATTCCATTTTTTAATTTTATAAACTTGAATTGTATATTAATTTTTCTTATTTAGTCTAATATGGAAATCGTTGGCTTTAGAACATTCTTCATATGTAAGATTAGTTTCATTCATTAAAAACTTAACGGCTTCCTCCTTTGTATTGTAATTAGATTTTTCTTTCATATATCTTAACAAATTGGTCATATATATTCTTCCGTACTTTTTCTGACAAACCGGCGTATTTTGTATCCAACACCTTTTTTACGGCTTCGTACTTCCTATTTTTATCTTCTATATCCGGTCCACGGTCATAATTAAACCTCACATCATAAAAAATGTGTTTCATATCGTTACTTAAAGCTTGTAACACTCGAAACCCTTTCATAGAAAACTTTCCTTCTTTTATACCATTCTCCACACAGGGCTGTCTCGCCCAATCCATCATAAACCAATTCTCCATTGGCATATTTACACCATATCCGGAATCTGACAAAAAGTCATTTATCTCATTCCAATTTATCTGTAACGGCAAATCGTT
>NZ_QUIB01000017.1:0-74578 GCF_003480025.1 Clostridium sp. AM46-21 | reverse complement strand
CGTGGATGGAAGCCATCTGCATGGATATGTCAGAATATCTGTATCACCCGGAGGAGGTTGTTACCATGTTTTCTGAAGCATTACGAAAATTGGATGAAAATACCGTCAATTACATGATCGATGAATTGAAAAAAGAACGGGATGAAGCGATTACTGCTTTATCTGAGAAAGATGCAGCTCTGTCTGAAAAGGATGCAGAGATTGCGGCGTTATAGACTCAGCTGGCATCGTTAAATAAATAGCAGCTCTTACTCTCATAGAATATAACAAAAACCCCTGTCCATTTCCGAATCTATGATGGAATAGATTTTGAAATGGACAGGGGTTTTCCCTTTGCATGCTCTTCCATCCAGTAATACATGATTCACGATTACCAGCTTGTCTGAACGCTCCGTCTGCTTTACCACCATCCATAATGTATAACAGCCATCTGCTGTTATATATTCCTGCTCCGTTGTATCTTCCGTCTCTGCACAGATCCCATACCACTGACAAAGCCTGCTCCGGACTGCCCTGCTGCCACGACCAAAGCCATAGCTACCGCCATCATTCGTAACCTTCTTTTTCCCATCTTCTCTCCTTCTTCTCCCTGTAACAAAAAATATCTGACTGTCTGATATAACAAACCGGAGAATACTTGTATAACAAATATTCTCCGATTCATAATACCAGAATTATTCCAACCTGTAAATTAGGCTCTGAGTTCGATGCCCAGCTTTCCTAATTCTTTTACAAGCTTCTCAATGATCTTATCGACTTCTCCGGCCTCTAAGGTTCTGTCTTTTGCACGGAAAGTCATCGTGTAAGCAACAGACTTCTTACCGGCTGCGATCTGCTCGCCTTCATATACATCAAAGAGCTTATAGCTTTCAAGCAGCTTGCCGCCACACTTCTTGATCAGTTCTTCTACCTGACCAACAAAGATGCTCCTGTCCATAACCATACTTAAGTCTCTGGTACTTCCAGGGAACTTTGCGATACCTTCATACTTGATATCGAAGGACGACAGTGCTACGACATTTGGCATATCAAGAACTGCTACATATATCTCACCCTTTAAATTATAGTTATCACAGGTTTCCGGATGAAGCTGACCGAGATAACCAACAACGGTATCGTCCTTTACGATATTTGCCTGACGACCCGGATGCAAGAACGGATGCTCTGTTGTAGGAACATAGGTACAGATATTCTTCATACCAAGGTTATCGAATAACTCCTCGATCACACCCTTTAAGTTGAAGAAATCACCCTCGCCGTACATACCGATCGTGAGCTTCATACGTTCTTCCGGAAGCTCTGTCAGTGGAAGCTGCTTTGGAAGATATACATTTCCGAACTCGTACAGACGTGCAACCTTATTCTTACGATTGAAGTTCGTTGCAAGAGAAGTCAGCATACCATTTAAGGATACCGTTCTCATGATACTGAAATCCTCACCCAGCGGATTTGCGATCGTAATCGCCTTTCTGTAAATGGAATCGGCAGGAAGCAGTAATTTGTCAAATACCTTCGGGCTTTCAAATGAATAGCACATACCACCGGAGAATCCGTTTCCTTCCAAAATGTTTCTTGCAATGTCATAGATTCTATGGCTGTATGGCTTCTTCCTACGGTAGCTTCACCCTTTGGAAGTGACATCGGAATCTTATCATATCCATAGAAACGGGCAACTTCTTCTGCCAGATCTGCCATGCAGTTTAAATCCTGACGGAAGGTTGGAACAGTAAGTGTCTTTGCTGCTTCATCATATGTTAATTCCAGCTTACCAAATATATCAAGCATGGTCTTTTCATCAATATCGGTACCAAGAAGCTTGTTGATCTTTTCAGGCTCAAACGGAAGCACCTTAGGCTGTACAGGATCCGGATATACATCAACCATACCGCCAACAACTTCACCTGCACCCATTTCTTCGATCAGCTGGCATGCACGGTTAATTGCTTCTTCTGCAAGATTTGGATCAAGTCCCTTTGTAAACTTGAATGCAGCATCTGTTGCAAGTCCGAGTCTTCTGGATGACAGACGGATATTGGTTCCATCGAAACAGGCTGCTTCAAATAATAAGGTCTGGATATCATCCGTTACCATGGAGTTCTCACCACCCATGATACCTGCGATACCAACTTCTTTTTCTCCGTCACAGATCATCAGAACATCCTTATCCAGCTTTCTTTCCTGACCATCAAGCGTCACAAATGTATCGCCATCCTTTGCGCGTCTGACAACGATCTTATTTCCTGCAATTGTGGACAGATCATACGCATGCATTGGTTGTCCATATTCTTCCATTACATAGTTTGTGATATCAACCAGATTGTTGATCGAACGGATTCCCTGTGAAGCAAGTCTCTCTCTCATCCATTTTGGTGATGGGCCGATCTTTAAGTTCTTTACAACTCTTGCGCAGTAACGCTTACACAGATCTGTGTCCTGAACTTCTACAGATACATAGTTATTTACATCTTCATCATTTCCTGTTTTCTTGATCACCGGTGGGTAGAATGGCTTGTCAAATGTAACAGCAGCCTCTCTTGCCATACCGATCATGGAAAAGCAGTCTACACGGTTTGATGTAATCTCATATTCTACAACAACATCATCCAGTCCCAGTGCCTTTACCGCATCATCACCCGGCTTTACATCTGCTTCCGCAGGGAATACATAGACACCGTTTTCCGGTGCTTCCGGATACAGTTCTCTGGATGATCCAAGCTCCTCAATCGCACACATCATACCATAAGATGGCACGCCACGAAGTTTTCCTTTCTTGATCTTGATTCCATCAGCAGGAAGCTCTCCGCCATCGTGTCCGCCTGCTACTTTACCTCCGTCAAGTACGGTAGGAACCAGATCTCCTTCTTTTACATTTGGTGCTCCGGTTACGATCTGAAGCAGCTCATCTGCTCCGATATCGACCTGACATACAACCAGTTTGTCAGCATCCGGGTGCTTTTCTATCTTAACGATCTTACCAACTACGATCTTTTCAAGATTCTTGTCTTTCTTCTCAAAACCTTCTACATGTGAACCGGAAAGTGTCATTGCATCGACAAATTCCTGTGCCTCTACGTCAAGATCAGGCACATATACTTTTATCCATGAAAGTGGTGTATTCATTTTTCTATCTCCTTTTCCTGTTTTTTAGAACTGCTGTAAGAAACGTACATCGTTTTCGTAAAGAAGACGCATATCGTCGATTTCGTATTTTAACAGTGCTACACGCTCCAGACCGATACCAAATGCAAATCCTGAATATTCCTCCGGATCAATGCCACAGTCATGAAGTACCTTCGGATGAACCATACCACAGCCAAGAATCTCGATCCAGCCGCTACCCTTACATACACGACAGCCCTTGCCGCCACATTTGAAACAGGTTACATCCATCTCTGCTGATGGCTCTGTGAATGGAAAATGATGTGGACGGAACTTAACCTTTGTGTTCTCACCAAAGAATTCCTTTGCCCACTGCTGTAAAGTTCCCTTTAAGTCAGCCATCGTAATGTTCTTATCAATAACCAGACCTTCTACCTGATGGAAGGATGGTGAATGTGTTGCATCTACTTCATCAGCTCTAAATACTCGTCCCGGTGAAAGAATACGGATCGGAAGGTTGCCCTTCTCCATGATTCTTGCCTGTACCGGAGATGTCTGTGTACGGAGCAGGATATCCTTTGTAATATAGAAGGTATCCTGTTCATCCTTTGCAGGATGATTTGCAGGGATATTTAATAATTCGAAATTATATTTATCATATTCAACTTCAGGGCCTTCTACGATCTCGTAGCCCATACCGATGAAGACACGTTCCAGATCTTCAAGAGCGATCTGATTCGGATGTCTGTGTCCATCGATTTTCTTGATTCCCGGAAGTAACGTCGATCGTTTCGCGCTTCATCTTCTCTGCACGAAGTGACTGATTGATCTTCTTTGACTTTTCCTCTAAGGCTGTCTCAATTGCCTGTCGTGCCTCATTTACCATCTGTCCAACCTTTGGTCGGTCTTCAGGTGCTACATCTTTCATACCCTTTAATACCTGGGTCAGTTCACCTTTTTTTCCGAGTACAGATACCTTTACATCATTTAAGGATGTCAGCACATCTGCTTCATTGATCTTGGCAAGTGCTGCTGCTTTGATTGCCTCTAATCTGTCTTTCATCTTTCATTCTCCTTATTTATATTTTCTCAATATTTGTGAATAAACATGCGGAATACTCCTGCTTGGGATACACCCTCCTGCCTCCCGGCTCGATGATGTACACAAAAAAAGCCCCAGTCCACAAAGGGACGGAGCAACCGCGATACCACCCTGATTCTGACATCCGGTCTTCCCGGCGCTGTCAGCACTCATTCTATGTTATAACGGTCATAACCCGTTATCTCCTACTCTTCCGTTTAAAGAATTCTCAGAGATAAAACTCGGATGTGAAATTAAATGAAATATGGTGCTCAATCAGGCTTCCAGCCGATGACCCGATCTCTCTGTCAGACATATCCCATCTTTTGCATCTTCAACGTCTTCTCTTCCATCCACATCATAGGCAAGATGGTTAAAACTATACTTAAATATAGCACATTTTTAATATGTGTCAATAACTTTCTGCGATCACCCATTCAGATTTTTCTGTTGAATAGACAAGTTTTGCCTTCAGATTCCCATGCCGGTCAGATAACAGGATCTCAGAACTCACACCTGTTGCCGGATCTGAGGCAACGACTTTTCCATTTTCTGACAATGCGATCTGAAGTGGAATTCCACCATTCATATACAGGGTGATACTGCCCATTCCCATTGCTTGAAACATTTCAGAAAAATACTTTGATTTATCTGAAGAATTCGCCATGTCTGCGTAACCGGAAGCAGTTGCACAGATCAACGTTCCTGATCCTGAACCACCATTCGTTGAACCTTTATATGTCACAGCACGGATCGCATAGCCATCTTCCTCTGCATCAACCACCATATTAACAACGGATTTCTCAATCTCTGATGCCGTATCAAGATATACCTGCAGTCTGGATTTTTTTACATATTTGATAAGTGCCGGTGCGAGTGCACCTGCAAGAATTGCCATGATCGCGATCACAATGATCAGCTCTACAAGTGAAAAACCTGAATTCTTCCATGTTCTTCTTTTCATATTAAACTTTCCTCCATTTATTGAACGATTTCCCCTCGTCTCATATACGCTTAGTATATTTCTCTCCTGTCGTTTTTTCAACTATTTTTTATAAAACTTTAATCTTTTTTAGTTCTTTTTTTATGAAGGTCTGTGTGGATTTTCCGGAATACAGACCGGATCTCATCACGGAAGAACAGATTCAGCTCTGCTCCCAAAAGCAGGATATACATACAGATATACAGCCAAAGCATTGCGATGACCATGCCTCCAAGATTGCCGTACATATAAGTATTGATTCCAAAATAAGTAAGATAGGATGAAAATGCCGCTGATAACAATACCCAGCAGACAGTTGTGAATACCGCCCCCGGTATTGCTGTCTTCAAACGCAGATGATTATCCGGCAGACGACAATAGATTAGTAAAATAACTGCAAATACCAGTACCGGCGCAGTTAACAGTCTGGAATAAAAGAAAATCTTCTCGGAATAATCCACCCAGTTTGTCTTTGCAAGAATATCTTCCATGATTGTATTGCCAAGAACGTATACACCGACCAGTGCGATCAGCATCACGCAGAATATCAGCGTATATAATGCATTTGTCAGTCTTCGTAATATATAATTCTTGGTATCCTTCGTCCGATCCATAAAATTGAGTCCTCGTTCGATCGCCATCGTTCCTTTTGCCGCCGACCAGACTGCTACGACTGCTGACACGATCATCGTCGTTCCAACCTGCGTACTGTAGATTTCATCGACCATAAAGCTGAGTGTCTCTGCCATCTTTCCCGGTATCATCTCCGCTACCAGCTCTATAAACTCCGCCTGTGTTACCGGAAGAAAACGAATACCGATCAGGAGCATCATTGCAAATGGAAAAAAAGAAAGCAACAGAAAGAAAGCCGCCTGTGCCGCAAACGCAGACAACTGATTATCCTTGTTGATCCTCATTGCTCCCTGAACCATCCGTACAACTGTAAGATTCTGGATCCATTCGATTTTCTCTTTCACCCGGTTTACTTTATTCTTCATTTGTTTTATTTCCCGTTTTTCTCAATTTCTCAAGTTCTGTTCCATTATAATAATGAGACAGGATCTCCTCATATCCATATCCTGCTTCTGCCAGATCATTTGCCCCGTTCTGGCTCATGCCGACTCCGTGACCAAAGCCGCCACCATGCAATTGATAATTTCCCTCTTTATCCTGCGTAATATAAAAATACGCACTTGGCAGCAGATCAAAACCTGATGTTTCACTTCCATCCTGTTTCCGGATCACAACATCCGGCGAACAGAGAAGTTCACGTATCTCCATCTGTCCTTCAATCGTAACAGAACTCTGTTTCCCGTATAATACCATATTCCGGGCAATTCCGCTATTTCCTCTTTTCGTGATCCGGACTTTCTCAATCTCTCCGGTCTGATCTGTGATATCTGCACCCGCAAGTGTCTGTATCTGATCTGCCGTCAGCGTAACCTGCCAGCGGTAAAATGGTTCTTCTTTCTCAATACTGTTCACATAGACCGTCTGATCGATAAATGCACGGAATACCTCTTCCGTTGACAATCTGCCATCCCCTATCTGAAAATATCCATGATCGAGCATAACAGTTGCATCTCCTAACCGTTTCCGATCCGCCTCTGTATAAATCTCCAACTGATCATTCAGATAATCTAACTTCTCTCCACCCCAGACGTCATCATTCCGGCATGTCGTTCCACAGGAGGTTGAAAAGAAATATGCATTTACCACATCCCCGTCATTGGTCAGGATCTGTCCCTCGGTTTCCTGTACTGCATGAATCGTTTCCTCTGTTTCAAATACATTGTTATATACCTGACTGGCAGTTGTGTCATCCAGATCCGCCCCATATTCTTCAAATGCACCATCCTGGATCCTTCTAACTGCATAGCTTCTTGCACATACCGCCTGTGCCTTCAGCGCCTCTTTCTCATATGAGGAAGGCATCTCACTGGAAACAACCGCATACAGGTATTCCTCAAACGCCAGTTCGTTTACAATACAGTATTTATTTTCCTGTTTTTTTATCTGCAGCTTTCCCCGATAGGACGGTGCTCCTTCTGATTTATGAAGACTCTCTACTGTCAGTTTTCCCTGTTTTTCCGGAATGATCGTTAAGGAAACCGGATCTGCGTCCCCGGTAAGCTCTGCCAGATCAATCTCCGTTCCTTTCTTATAGCTTGTTTCTGTTTGCCCGCAGATAACACGAAGGTCCGAATCACTGCTCACCCGGACTTCTGACTGCCAGTAGCTTCCGTCATCGGACAACAGAACACGGATCGTATCTGGCATGTTCTGCTCCGACAAAACAGGAAGCTCCGCTGTATGATCGGTCTGCATGGTTTCCCGTGCCTGTTTATCTGCCTGACTGTCCGACTCTTTTACAACACCGGCACCTGCTGAATCCCGAAGATTTGATAATATGGAAATATCGGTCTGCTTATATTCATCCGGTATTTCTTCTTTTTCTTTTATAGCATATTTTCCTGCATAAATGATCAAAACGACCAACAGGATCATCACACAAAAGGTTAAAAATTTTAAAAAATTTTTCATAAAATTCCAGTTCCTGTGACATAATTTATTTATACATGTGCTCTGCTGCACATATATATCGAAAGAAAAAGCAGCATCATAGATGCTGCTCTCTTTATCATTTGTTGAAAACTGAAATGCGTTCCTGCATTTTGAGTCCTAGCCAATGCTAGGTGGGCAACCGCAACTGAATCTCTGCCTTCCACGTTTGAAGAGGCCTGACATCGCAAACAGCAATATAGGAATCCCTTTTATTCAAATGTAGGTTCAAAATCGCAAGAAGCTTAGTACATCTCAGCTTTAACGTAATTATACTATAGGCATACTACTCATGCAAGACCTAAAATTTGGTTATTGCCTTCATTTTTTCAAATAGAAGAATTGAAAAGGAATGGCACTCTGTAGTATAATGTGTTGTAGGTATGAATTTTTTTATTGCATTTTATGCAGATCCAATCAATAATATGGCAGGTAATGAACTATGATCAAATCGATTCTGACAGTTGTTTTTGGCATATTACTTCTTCTTGCATTTATCGCTCTGATCGTCTGGTCTGTCCAGGTATCAAAGGAAAAAATCGCAAACAAACGAAGCCGCCGGACAACTGCTGTGAAAAAGAAATATGAAGAGGCACTGGAAGGTGACACAGAGGCCGATATGGGTTACTGGTATAACAAAGAGGATATGGAAGATGGCGATGCGATCACCCGTCTACGCTGCGAACATCATTTCAACAAACTGGAAGAATGTATCAATGATCTGGTTGTGGAAATGTATGACTGCGGTCTGGTGCGAACCGAAGAGCTCTATATGATCGCATACGGAATTGAAGCCCTGACACCGGACTCTCCTGTATTCCATATAACAGGCGTATCCTCGGATGATGACGATGCTCCAGTCACCTCGCTTCCTCCGGTATCGACAGATGCACAGCGCAAGATCTATGAACGCTGGACCAGCTATGTAAATGCATTGCTGCAGCTTGTTGAGATCAGGACTTCAGAGGACAATAAAAAAGCGATCATTGACGGCCTTATGACCTACGGTCGTAAGAATCTGTTAACCCTGCTCTATAGTCCTGAATAAAAATATAGTAGAAGAATTAAGAATTAGAAAGACATATACATGGAACTTATAAAACCAACTTTATCGCAACTTGACATTTTAACTCCGTATCTGAGAGGTACCAGTATCAGAGACTGTGGTTTCTGTCCTGGAAATGCCATCTTATGGGCAGAGGAATACCATGTATCCTATACAATCCTCTCTGATATGCTTGTATTTATATCAGAAGAAGGCGGAAAACCTTCTTCTTTTACGTTTCCGCTCGGCAAAGGCAAAGATTTTGTGAAAGATCTTCAGAATCCTGTCTATCTTCAGAATGCAAAAGCCGTATTTGAAGAAATCTGTGCCTGGTTTCAGTCAAAGGGTGTAACCCCCAGTGTCCACTGTGCGACACTGGAAATGTATGAAATCATCTCCGGCTGGTACGGCAAAAACTTCTCTTATACTCTGGATCCAGGTGATTTTGACTATATCTACACGGTAGAAAAGCTGACCGGTCTGCGTGGAAAGAAGCTGCATGGCAAACGGAATCATATCAACAGCTTTCTGCGTAATTACCCGGATTATGAATACTACACGATCACAGATGAGCACATCGATGCCTGTCTTGCAGTCGCCAGATACTGGGTGGAAAAACACGATGTCCTGCAGCCGGATCTTGCAGAAGAACATGCTTATGAATATAATATCATCCGGAAAGCTCTTGCAAACAGGAAAAAACTTCAGATGACCGGAGGAATCATCTACGTCAATCACATCCCGTCTGCATTTACCTTAGGGGAACCGCTGACCGCAGATACCTTTGACGTACATTTTGAGAAAGCAGATGACAGTATTGACGGCATCTATCCTATGATCAATCAGTCATTTGTCACGCATGAGCTTCAGGCTTATACCTATGTAAACCGCGAAGAGGATCTCGGACTTCCCGGACTTCGTAAGTCTAAGATGTCCTACGTTCCGGATATCCTCTATAAAAAAGGAATCATTCAGTTAGCTGAAATCTAACAGCACTACTGAGTAATTGATAGAACAAAAGAATGGAGAGACAAAAATGAAAAAAGAAAATTGTATCGTAGCTCAATCCGGCGGTCCTACCGCTGCAATCAACGCTTCTTTAGCCGGTGTGATCGATGGAGTTCGAAAATCCGGTAGTTTTACAAGAATCTATGGTTCTTTGCATGGTATTACCGGCGTTCTGGAAAATAATATGATGGATATGTCACTGATGGCACTCTCCCATTTTCCTATGTTAAATACATTGGAGCTTACACCAGCCATGTATCTTGGCTCCTGTCGTTACAAGCTCCCGGATTATACCGAGGATCCCGCTCCATATAAGCAGATATTTGAACGTTTTGAAGAATACGGAATCAGTGCATTCTTCTATATCGGTGGAAATGACTCCATGGATACAGTTTTAAAGCTCAGCAACTATGCCAAATCCATCCAGTCAGATGTTAAGATCATCGGAGTACCAAAGACGATCGACAACGATCTGTTTGCAACCGACCATACACCGGGCTTTGGCTCTGCTGCCAAATATGTGGCTTCCACCGTATTAGAGATTGCACATGATGCTTATATCTATAAGATTCCGGCAGTTATCATCATCGAAATTATGGGTCGGGATGCCGGCTGGCTGACTGCATCTTCCGCTCTGGCCAGAACAACCTACAGTCAGGCTCCGGATCTGATCTATCTTCCGGAGGTTGCATTTTCAAAAGAACAGTTCTTAGCCGATGTTAAAGATAAACTTACAAAACAGAAAACGGTTATTGTTGCTGTTTCGGAGGGTATTCACGATGCTGACGGCAACTACATCAGCTCAGATTCTGCTGTTGCAGACAAATTCGGTCATGCACAGTTAAGCGGTGCCGGCAAGGCTCTGGAATATCTGGTTCGTGATGAAATCGGTGTTAAAGTACGTTCCATCGAGCTGAATGTATTACAGCGTTGTGCCGGTCATATTGCATCCAGAACCGATATTACAGAATCTTTTTCTCTTGGCCAGGCAGCAGTCAAATATGCTGCTGAAGGCAAGACCGGTATCATGGCTGCGATCGAACGAATCTCAAACGATCCGTATCAGTGGGTGATCAAATCCGCCGATGTTGCTGATATTGCAAACGAAGCAAAATCCGTTCCGGTTGAATGGATCAATGAAGCAGGAAATGATGTCACAGACGAAATGATCGACTATCTTCGTCCTCTGATCATCGGTGAGGTTTCATTACAGTATAAAGATGGACTTCCTGTATATCTTCCGGTCGATCACTTATTACATTAATTGCTTGTACATCAAAAAATACAATCAAAAATCCATGCGTCCGGTGAATTCATCAAGATAAACAATGCGCATGGATTTTTTTGTATAAAACGCACAACGTATGAAAATATGTCAAAAAAAACTTACTTTTAATTTGCAAATCGTTGTTTTTATGGTCATAATTTGTTCATAATTTATCGTTATTATATAGACAGTTCTTAATTCATAATTTTTTTCTTTGTTGTTGAAGATATTAGATAAGCCCTTTTCTTTTGAGAAGGGCTTATTTAATTTATACGGACTGCGCATATTTTCTATAGCTCTGTCCTTTCTTTCACGAATATTTATTTCGCCTCAAGGATCTCATGCACAATATGCCCAATAGATTCAAAAGCCTAAGATAACAAAAGCAGGATATCCTCACTCCTTATCGGAGGTATTGGATATCCTGCTTTTTACTGTTCCCATGCTCCGGAAATACCGGTCATGTTCACCAAATCCTTATATTTATTTTACTGTTACAATACATTTTGCAGTTTTCTTGCTGCCATCCTTTGCCTTCACAGTAATTGTTACTTTGCCCTTCTTCTTAGCTGTTACAAGACCGGATGCAGATACAGTTGCAACCTTCTTATTTGAAGATGTCCACTTTACTGTCTTATTACCTGCTGACTTTGGTCCTACAGTAGCTTTTAACAAATATGTTCCCTTCTTCTTGATCGTAACCTTTTTCTTATTCAGTTTGATCGTCTTAACCGGATTTGCAACGGTTACAGAACAGGTTGCGTAAACATTGCTTCCATCCTTCGCAGTACATGTAATCGTTACACGACCTGCTTTCTTAGCAGTTACAACACCCTTTGAGCTTACTGTTGCAATCTTTTTGTCTGAAGACTTCCAGGTTACAGCCTTGCTGGTTGCATTCTTTGGTCCAACCTTTGCTTTTAAGGTATATTTCTTACCCTTTAAGATTGTTCTCTGTGTCTGATTCAGTTTGATGGTCTGTACCGGATTTACAACCGTAACACTACAGGTTGCGAATACGCCGCTTCCATCCTTTGCTTTACATGTAATAACTGCCTTTCCTGCTGCCATTGCAGTAACCTGACCATAAGATGTTACCTGTGCAACCTTTGAATTTGAGGAGCTCCACTCTACAGTAGCCATATTCGCATTTTCCGGTAATACCGTCTGTGTTAAGGACTGTTTATTGCCCACAAATAATTTCATTGTCGTTGCATCTAACTTGATTGATGTAACTCTCTGCTTAACCGTTACACGGCAGGTTGTCTTAGCACCCATTCCGTCTGCAGCACTACATGTGATTACGGCTGTACCTCTTCCAACCGCTGTGATCATACCCTTCTGATCTACTTTTGCGATTTTCTCATCGGAAGATGACCATACAACCTTCTTATTACCTGCATTTGCCGGTAATACAGATGCTGCGATCGAAGCTTTTTCGCCTGCATTGATCTCAACTGCTGTCTTATCCAGTGTGATATTTGTGATCTGCTGTACAACTGTGACTTTAATTTCTTTTTCAATATTACTTCCATCCTGTGTTGTACATCTTATCGTTGTTGTTCCCGGTGCAACACCACGGATTCTTCCGATCGTATATGAGATTCCATCTACTGTCATTGTTCCACCCGAAACGGTTGCAATGGATGTATCATCCGATGACCAGGACAGTGTCTTTTTGGTTGCTGTATCCGGTGTTACCTTTGTTTTTACAACCGTATCTTTATCAATATATGCGACTACATTTGTCTGATCAACGGTAATATCTTTTGCAAGTTCATTAATTGTAAGATTAAACTGTGACTGTTTACCGCTTCCATCAAGAGCCTTGCAGTAAATGATTACTTTACCCTGCTTTAATGCGGTGATCGTTCCATCAGCAGCAATTGCTGCAATGTTCTCATCCGAAGATGACCACTCTACATCCGGATTACTTGCATCTGCAGGCATAACATTTGCTGTTACTTTCATCTTCTCTCCGGAATTCATAACAGTTCCTTCTCTTACAATCTGAATTCCGGTTACTCTCTGTATAACTGTAATCTTGCACTCGGTTGATATACCATCTGCAATCGTACAGGTAATAATGGCTTCTCCCGGTGCTACTGCACTTACAATACCCGTGGTTGTTCCTACGGTTGCTACCTCCGGATTACTGCTGCTGTATTTCGGTTTAAATAAAGATGTATCTTCTGCCTGGATCTCTGCAATAAGTGTTACTCTTCTTTCCTCTGCAGTTGCTCCCTTGATCAGGGTATATTCTGTGTGATTTAAGGTTACACCATTTGCACTTGTATATACTGTGATCTCTGCTCTTGCATATATTCCCTGATTTGCCTTCAGCTTACAGAATATAGTAGCAGTTCCTTCAGAAATTGCTGTTACCTTACCATTCTGGTCAACCTGCGCTACGGTTTCATCACTGGATGACCATACAAGTTCTTTGTTTGTTGCGGTATCCGGTGTTACTGTTGCTGTGAATGTCTTAGATACACCTGTGAACATCGTTGTCTTCTGTTCTGACAGTGTTACACCTTCGCCCATCTGGGAAACATTTACCTTTAACACTGTATCTACACCTGAATCCTTTGAAATACAATGTAAGTATACTGTACCTGCCCCCTTTGCTGTCAACACGCCTGCATTGGTACAGGTTGCAACTTTATAATTTGATGCGCTGTCTTTATCTGCTGTTGTTGTAACCTTATAAGTAACGCCTGAATACTCTTTGTCTGCTACGCCTTCATCTGTATAGCAGGTTGCTGTAAGTGTTTTTGTTTTCAGGTCATCGCCAACCCAGCTTCCTGCTACCAGGTCGATCGTATCACCATCATTATATTCAACATTCTGTTTGTCTTTTAATACAACCTTTGTTACCGGCTTATGACAGTTGATCGTCATATAAGCTCTTGCTTTGTTATTGATATTTACATAAAGGGTTGCTGTTCCTGCACCAACACAGGTAAGCGTACCATCATTATCTACCTTGAATACCTTTTGATCACTGGAGCTCCAGGAAATGATATCCTTGGAATATTCGTTTTCCTTCTTATCCTTTGCAACTAATGTTGTGGTATCACCCACACGAAGGCTTAACTCTGCATTTCCACTGTTCACAATACTGCCATTTGAGGTATACCATACAATTAAGGATAATGGATTATCCACAATTAATTTAAACTTTGCTGTCTGTTTTCCAAGTCCGATATAGTAGCTGTATTCAACATTCTGTGTCTCTTCATTGGTAACGTCTGTATATAAGGTGTATCCCTGAAGTGTTGCATTCTTGATCAGATTATTACCATTCTGATCCGTCGTACGGATACATGCATATCCGATCGTATCATCCTTACGGTCTACACCGGAATACTCTGACTGATATCCATCGGCTACCAAATCCGCCATATTAAAGATGTAGTTTGGCTCTGAAAGAGAAATATGTCTGCTGTTATTTGTACAGGAGAACTCACCCTCCAACAGTCCAGGACAGGAAGATACATCGATTGCAACCAAAGCATTATTATCCAGCTTCAATGTAGTTAAACCTGTATTATTCTTAACGTCAATTCTCTGTAACCGGTTATTCGAAAGATCCAGCTCTGTCAGTGCTGTGTTTTTGCTCACATTGATCTCCATGAGCTGGTTGGAATTCAGATCCAGCTTCTCCAGTAACGGATTCTTTGTAACATCGATCGTGCTTAACTGCATAGCTCCAAGATTCAGATATTTCAGGACCGCATTCTTGCTGACATCCACAGACTGGATACTGTTATTGGACAGGTTCAATGTTTCCAGACTGGATTCTTTGGACACATCGATCGACTTGATCTTATTTCCTGCTACACTCAGTGTCAGTAGTGACGTTGCTCCATCCATATTTAATACATCTATGGAGTTATCATCTGCGATCAGTGTCTTAAGGCCGGTATCACCTGTAACATCCAGTTCTTTGATCGCACCCTGACCACCCGACAACATATGGGAACAATCAACATAGGCTAATTTTGTATGATCCGCACTGTTGCTTGATATATCTAACGTCTGCAGCTTTGTCATGCTCTGACAGTGCAGGAATTCCAGATTCGTGTTCTTGCTCAGATCCAGTACCGACAAAGCGTTGTAACCAACATTCAACCGCACAAGTGCCGGCAGCTTTGACAGATCGATTGAAGTCAACTGGTTTCCATATACATTTAATTCTTTCAGAGCTGCATAAGTCGTCTGGAATGTGATATCTGTGATCTGATTATAGGAAAGATTAACAGAAGCAAGCTGTTCTGCTTTCTTTGGTAATGTAAATGTCGTCAACTGGTCGCTCGATGCATTAATAGATTTCAGATTCTCCAGATCCGCTACATCCAGACTTCCAATTGCCTGACCGGAACAGTCCAGATATTCCAGTGACGTAAATACATCCACGCCTGCAAGACTTGATATCTTCTTTGAATATGTACTGATACTTACATTCAGTGATGTTACCGCATCAATTTCTTTTTCTGACAACGTGCCATCTTTATTTGTATCAAAATTCGATGATACATATGACCGAAAGTTCGCGTCGGTAAATGTCGAATTGATATCTACATCTCCCGTTGCAGCGACAGCTACCGGACCAATTCCGGCAAACGACTGGAATACCAGCGCAAACCCTAGTGCCGCTGAGATAAATTTCTTACCTTTTCTCATAGTTTACTCTCCTTCTTTTTACTCATCTGCCTGATTTTGTTCTGTTAAAACATCGTTCCGGGCAGAATTCACCTAGATAACATCTATTTTAAACGCCCCCGGTTTTTCTGTCAATAAGTATAAAAGAAAACCCAAAAAATTAGAAAATTTGCACATATTTAACAGAAAAAACTGCCATGCAGACATCCTTACTCCGGACATCTGCATAACAGTTTCTTCTATAAATATATTTAGCTGTTCAGGTTTGTATATCCAACCAACATCGAATCTACTGCAACAGCAGCTTCTCTACCTTCATGGATCGCCCATACGACCAGCGACTGGCCTCTGTGCATATCACCTGCAACAAATACCTTTGGCACATTTGTTGCATAGGACTTCGGACATGCAGTCTTCACATTCGTACGTTCATTTAATTCTACGCCAAAGCTGTCTGCTACATACTTCTGGCTGCCAAGAAATCCGGCTGCGATCAGAACGACTTCACAGTCGATCACATACCCACTGTCCGGTACCTCTGTCATATTCATACGGCCGCTCTTTGGATCCTTCTGCCAGTCAAGTTTTACGCACTTGGCCCCCTTCACATTACCATCCTTATCCTTTAAGAACTCCTTAACGGTCGTCTCATAGATACGAGGATCGTGTCCGTATACTGCAATTGCTTCCTGCTGACCATAATCGGTCTTGCAGACTCTCGGCCACTCCGGCCATGGGTTATTCTCTGCTCTCTGATCCGGAAGCTTCGGCATCATCTCAAGCTGGGTAACACTCTTTGCTCCTTCTCTGACGGCAGTTCCCACACAGTCATTACCGGTATCACCGCCGCCGATAACCAGAACATTTTTACCCTTGCAGTTCACGAACTGCTTATCTGCAAACTTTGAATTTACAAGACTCTTTGTCGTTGTCTTTAAGAAATCAACTGCAAAATAGATTCCCTTCGCATCTCTGCCTGCTGCCTTGATATCTCTTGGGTTGGATGCGCCGCAGGCAAGTACAACTGCATCATATTCCTTTAACAGATCTTCTGCCTTTACATACTTCTGATTTGGATTCTTCAGATATCCTGTGATCTGGTCATCCTTTGGATACGGTGACTTTGCTGTGGACTTTCCGGTTGCCACTTCTGTATTTAATATAAAACGGATGCCTCGCTTTTCCATATATGCGATCTTACGGTCGATGACTTCTTTTTCCAGTTTCATATTTGGAATACCATACATCAGAAGTCCGCCCGGTCTGTCACTTCTCTCATATACAGTGACGTCATGTCCACGGCTGTTTAACATATCCGCTACAGCAAGTCCGGATGGACCGGAACCGATCACGGCAACTTTTTTGTCAGTTTTTCCTTTTGGAGGCTGATCATTTACCAGACCATTTGCATAGGCATATTCAATGATCGCACGTTCATTTTCTCTTACGGATACCGGATCACCGTTAATATTACAGGTACACGCCTTCTCACAGAGAGCCGGACATACACGGCTGGTAAATTCAGGAAAATTATTGGTCTTGCTCAGTCTGGCATAAGCATGTTCCCAGTTGTCATTATAGATCATATCGTTCCATTCAGGGATCAGATTATTTAACGGACAACCGGATGCCATACTGCCGATCATCATACCTGCCTGACAGAATGGAACACCACAGTCCATACATCTGGCAGCCTGGATCTTCTGTTCTTCAAGACTTAATGGTATATGGAATTCATTGAAATTCTTAATTCTTTCTTCCGGAGCGATCTCTATACTGGTTTCTCTTTCATATTCTAAAAATCCCGTTGGCTTTCCCATATCTATTTACCTCCATTTTTAATCTTGTAGAATGCTTCGATCGTTGCCTGTTCACTGGTCAAACCCTTTTCTTCCATCGCAACAATGGTGTTCATCATCTTCTCATAATCCTTTGGATGATCTTCTTGAATTTTGGAAGATACTCATTAAACTTATCCAGGATTCGTTTTCCAATCTCTGAATTTGTATAATTTACATGATCCATGATCATCTGCTTCAGTTCACCGATCTCATATTTGTCGGATACTGCTTCCACATGGATCATTTCCTTATTCAGACGCTTATACAGGTCATTCTCCATATCAAGAACATATGCGATACCACCACTCATGCCGGCTGCAAAGTTCTTTCCGGTGCGTCCAAGGACTACCACCTTACCACCTGTCATATATTCACAACCATGATCGCCGACACCTTCAACAACTGCGGTTGCTCCGGAGTTACGAACTGCAAATCGCTCACCGGCAACGCCGTTGATATATGCCTTGCCACTGGTTGCTCCGTAAAGTGCTACATTACCGATAATAATATTGTCTTCATGGACAAATTTTGCGGAACGTGGCGGATATACGATCAGCTTACCACCGGAAAGTCCTTTTCCGAAGTAGTCATTGCTGTCTCCGACAAGCTCTAAGGTAAGTCCCTTTGGTACAAATGCACCAAAGCTCTGTCCACCTGCACCATTACATTTTACAAGGTAAGAATCATCCTCCAAGGTATCTCCATAGCGCTTTGTGATCTCTGATCCGAAGATCGTACCAACGGAACGATCGGTATTCACAACATCGATCTCGATACTCTTCTTCTGTCCCTTTTCAAGAGCAGGTCCAAGTTTCTTTAACAGAACACGCATATCGATCGTCTTTTCAAGCTGGAAGTCATATGGATGCTTCTCGTTATATTTGATCTTATTCTGAGGTGCGTCAATATATGGATTATTGATGATCAGTGACAGATCAACATTTCTGTCCTCTGCTCCCTTTCCTGCATATAACAAATCGGAACGTCCTACCAGTTCATCCACCGTTCTGACACCAAGCTTCGACATATATTCACGAAGCTCCTCTGCAATAAATTTCATAAAGTTGATGACATATTCCGGTTTGCCTTTGAATCTCTTACGAAGCTCCGGATTCTGTGTAGCGATACCAACCGGACAGGTATCCAGATTACATACCCGCATCATTACACAGCCCATGGTTACCAGCGGAGCTGTTGCAAATCCGAATTCCTCTGCACCAAGCATGGCTGCGATTGCAACATCACGTCCGGTCATCAGCTTACCATCGGTTTCAAGGATAACCTTGTTACGAAGATCATTCTTGATCAATGTCTGGTGTGTCTCTGCCAGACCAAGCTCCCAAGGAAGTCCTGCATAATGAATGGAGTTATTTGGTGCTGCACCGGTACCACCATCGTAACCGGAGATGAGGATAACCTGTGCTCCTGCCTTTGCAACACCGGCTGCAACTGTACCAACACCGGCTTCTGATACCAGTTTTACAGAGATTCTTGCATCACGGTTTGCATTCTTGCAATCGTAGATCAACTGTGCCAGATCCTCGATCGAATAAATATCATGATGTGGTGGTGGTGAGATCAGGCTGACACCCGGAGTAGATAACCGAGTCTTTGCGATCCATGGATATACCTTTCCACCAGGAAGATGTCCACCTTCACCCGGCTTTGCGCCCTGTGCCATCTTGATCTGGATCTCTTTTGCGCTGACCAGATATCTGGATGTAACACCGAATCGTCCAGATGCTACCTGCTTGATCGCGGAGCAACGGTTCTTACCGTCTTTTCCTATTGTTAATCGGTCGATCGACTCTCCACCTTCACCGGAATTGGATTTACCACCGATCGTATTCATTGCGATCGCCATACATTCATGTGCTTCCTGTGAAATGGAACCATAACTCATTGCTCCGGTCTTGAAACGTTTTACAATGGATTCTACCGGTTCTACCTCTTCCAGCGGAATTGGATTCTCAGCATATTTGAATTCCATCAGTCCTCTCAAATGGAATGGTTTTGTCTCATCTTCCAGACATGCGGTATATTGCTTGAACAGGCTGTAATCTCCTCTTCTGGTCGCCTGCTGCAGCAGGTAGATCGTCTGTGGATTATACAGATGCTCTTCCTTACCGCTTCTGAACTTATGTGCACCGATGCTTGTCAGTGCAAGATTAGTATCCAGGCCAAGCGGATCAAATGCAGATGAATGAAGGGCATCCACGGTCTTCTCGATCTCCTTGATACCGGAACCGCCTACGCAGCTTACTGTATTTGTGAAATATTTATCAACGACCTCTTTGGAAAGTCCGATACATTCAAAGATCTGGGATCCCATGTAAGACTGGATCGTTGATACGCCCATCTTGGATGCGATCTTTACGATGCCATGCATGATCGCTGCATTGTAATCATCAACAGCCGCATTGAAATCCTTATTTAACAGATGACTGTCTACCATCTGTTTGATCGTCTCAATTGCCAGATATGGGTTGACAGCACAGGCACCGTAACCAAGCAGGGTTGCAAAATGATGCACATTTCTAGGATCGGCACTCTCCAGAATGATTGCAACCGAAGTTCTCTTCTTGGTCCTTACCAGATGCTTCTGCATAGCCGAAACTGCTAATAAGGAAGGAATCGCAACATGTGTTTCATCGACACCACGGTCTGACAGGATCAGGATATTTACACCATCACGGTACAGCTTGTCTGCTTCTACGAACAACCGGTCTAACGCTTTTTCCAGTGATGTATTCTTATAGTAAAGGATTGGAAGAACGCCGACCTTCAATCCTTCTACCTTCATGTTCTTGATCTTTAAAATATCAGTATTTGTAAGGATTGGATTATGGATCTTTAATACATGACAGTTTTCCGGCTTCTCTTCCAGAATGTTGCCATCCTTTCCAAGATATACGGAAGTTGATGTAACGATCTCCTCACGGATCGCATCAATCGGAGGATTCGTTACCTGAGCAAATA
This sequence comes from Clostridium sp. AM46-21, assembly GCF_003480025.1. NCBI lineage: Bacteria > Bacillati > Bacillota > Clostridia > Eubacteriales > Clostridiaceae > Clostridium > Clostridium sp. AM46-21. The sequence goes on along the minus strand of NZ_QUIB01000017.1, from coordinate 54,049 downwards.
ACTGTTTGAAATAGTTAAACAATGGCTTGTCACTGTTTGAAAGTACAGCAAGCGGAGTATCCGTTCCCATTGCACTGATCGCTTCTGCACCTTTTTCAGCCATTGGATAGATCGTATTCTTAAAGTCCTCAAATGTATAACCAAATGCTTTCTGAAGCTTTGCCCGTTCTTCATCGGTATATTCCTCTACACGGATGTTCGGGATCTTCAGGTCATTTAACTTGACCAGATTACTGTCGAGCCATTCACCATATGGTTTTGCTTTTGCATATTTTTCTTTGATCTCATCATCAGAGATCAGACGGCCGTTTACCGTATCAACTAAAAGCATACGTCCCGGTCTTAAACGATCCTTCTTTACGATCTTTGACGGATCGACCTCTAATACACCAACCTCTGAGGAAAGGATCAGGTAATCATCATCTGTTATATAATATCTGGAAGGTCTGAGTCCGTTACGGTCGAGCACTGCACCCATGATATCTCCGTCTGTGAACAGGATCGATGCAGGTCCGTCCCAAGGTTCCATCATAGTTGCATAATACTGATAGAAGTCCTTTTTCTCCTGACTCATAAATCGGTCATTCTCCCAAGGCTCCGGAATCGTGATCATAACGGCAAGTGGAAGCGGAATGCCATTTAATACCAGGAACTCCAGACAGTTATCCAGTCTGGCGGAATCGGAACCATTTGGATCAAGTACAGGCATAACCTTGTACATCTCATCCTGCATGATCGTGGATTCCATTGTCTCTTCTCTGGCGATCATCTTATCTTCATTTCCACGGATCGTATTGATCTCACCATTGTGGCAAAGATAACGGTATGGATGTGCACGAAGCCAGCTAGGCGTTGTATTCGTTGAGAATCTTGAATGTACAAGTCCGATTGCTGATTCATAATCCGGATCCTGAAGGTCGTTATAGAACTTACGAAGCTCTCCAACTAAGAACATACCTTTATATACGATCGTCTTGCTGGAAAGTGATGGCACATAGGTATCATCGTTACTTTCTTCAAATATTCTTCTAACAAAATACAGTTTCCGGTCAAAATCAAGTCCTGCTTTTACGGTTGCCGGTCTCTTGATAAACGCCTGCATGATACATGGCATAACATCAATAGCTTTCTTACCGAGGATACCCGGAGTCGTCGGAACCATTCTCCAGCATAAGAACTCCAGTCCTTCTTTCTCGACAATAACCTCGAACATCTTCATTGCCTGTTTTCTTGACAGTTCATCCTGTGGAAAGAAAAACATACCAACACCATAATCCCGTTCCTTCCCCAGATCATATCCGAGTTCTGCAACGGCTTTTCTGAAAAACTTGTGTGAGATCTGAAGAAGGATACCTACACCGTCACCGGTTTTTCCTTCTGCATCTTTTCCTGCTCTGTGTTCCAGATTTTCAACAATCTTTAACGCATTATTTACGGTCTCATGTGTCTTAATGCCCTTGATATTCACAACAGCACCGATACCGCAGTTATCATGTTCATATTCTTCACGGTATAACCCTGGATTTTCTACATTTCTGTTATCTTCCATGCTCGTTTTCCTTTCCAACTTATTGCCAGTGCCTGTTGAGATCCTACTGCCCGATCATCTGATAGTATTTCTCAAATACAGCTCTGTGTTTTTATGATTTGTAATCATACTATCTTTTTTCCCGTTTGTAAACAACTTTTTTCGTCAAATTGTCAGATAGTTTGTAAACTTAATTTTGTAAAGCATTTTGTATTTACAATTTATCGTATTTATATATTAAAAAATGCAACTCAAGTGGTTTTATCCCCATGAATTGCATTTTTACTCATAATTTTTTCTGATATTTTCATCATTTTATATCATGTTTTTGAATTGTGTTACTATTGTTTCTCAATTTTATGATCTATCTGGATTCCATTTACCTGTTTTGCCATCAGTATCCGTTCCACGCTTTCATCGATCCGCTTCTCTGTCAGTTCTCCCTTGTCTAACGCAGTCAGAATCCCTTCAACCGTTTCCCCAAGTTCTTCCGGTTCAAGGATCAGATCCACCCCTGCCCGGATTGCCAGCACTGCTGCTTCTCCCGGTTCATAATGATCCGTGATCGCTTCCATCTGAAAGGAGTCTGTGATGATTAGTCCATGAAAGGCCAGCTCGTTTCGCAGGCAGTCTGTAACCAGTGTTTCCGAGAGATCCGCCGGCTGATCTGATATGTCAGGCACTACCAGATGCCCGATCATAACACAATCGGCCCCTGCCCGGATTCCTGCCCGAAACGGAACAAACTCCTGCGTTTCCAGTTCTTGCAGCGTTCCCCTTACATATGCCGTTCCATAATGGGAATCCTCAACGGTATCCCCGTGTCCCGGAAAATGCTTCAAGGTGCACATCACGCCACCGGCATGAAAGCCCTCCACTGCATACGGAATCAGCTCCGCCGCCTGTTCATAATCATCACTGTATGCCCGTTTTCCGATCACGGTATTCTTAGGATTCGACCACACATCAGCCACCGGTGCGAAATCCAGATTAAACCCATAATATGCCAGATTGCTACCAAGCTCCCTCGCATTTTCAAATGCCGTATCCGTACCATCATCCTTATATTCATACATCGGATCGATCGTCCCGCCTTCCCGGTTTCCGAGGTTCGACAGTACCCGGCTGACATTTCCGCCTTCTTCATCAACCGCAAGGAATAATGCGATCTCCGATTGCTTCTGCAAATTTTTAAGCAGTTTCTTTAATTGCTTTTTGTTTTCGATATTTCTGGACTTCAGCATGATCCCGCCTACCGGATAGTCTGCAAGTGCCTGCTTCATTTCCGCATCCACTTTTGTGACATCATGTGTTGTGACCAGATTCTCCGGATCGGCAATGATCATCTGGCACACCTTCTCCCGCAGTGTCATCGTAGATATGTACTGTTTTACCATAGCTGCCTGTTCCAGCTTACCTTCTGTTTCCAACTCCCACTCTGACAGGATATAGCTTTCTCTTCCACGAAACGGAACGATCTCTGTTTCTTCATCCGGAAGCTCTGCCGCACATACATGGGTGATTGCATCCTGCTCTACCCTATTCAGTTGTTGATTACCATTTCCGGCATTCCCGGCTCCAAATCCTGCTGTCAGAACAACGGTCAGGATACCGGATATCCACCATCGTTTTCTCATATGCATGACACCTGCCTTTCTTTGTTCTTGTGAAAAAGAACCTGAAAACCGCATCGGATACAGTTCTCAGGTTCTCTGTCTGAATCTATTTACCCGGCATCTGCCGACTATTCATTTTCTATCATACCCTCCGGAGGTGTTGTGATCGTCTTCACATCCGATGAATCATCTTCTTCTGTACCGTTTCCAGCTTCTGAAGCAGACTCCGTCGACTCAGTCGTAACTTCACTGACCGCCTGCTCGATATCAATGCTGCCTGCTGATGCCACACCGGTTTCATCAGCAATCGTTTTACTGATCGCAGCCGCCGTTGTCGATACCGAATATCCGCTGTCTCCATACAGCCATGCATGAAGTGCTGTTACATTTGCCGCCATATCTGCAGGCACGATCACACTGCCCTTATCCTCAAGGGATGCGAAGCTGTAGGCAAATGGAAAGCCCGTATTGCCTGTGATCTTGTAAGAAGCAACATTCTTCGCAAGCTTCTCCGCCTCTGTCTTTGTAAGGCTGGTAGAGATACAGCTAAAGGATACATCCAGCAGATTGCGGATCGTATCGGTTCCTGCATTTCCCAGCTTGCTGATCAGACCTAACAGAACGATTCTCTGTCGTTCGGTTCTGGTAATATCACCCTTTGCATTGCTCCGGATCCTGGTATAGGCTACTGCCTGCTGACCATTCAGGAGCTGTTTCCCCGCAGAATGAACACCATTGGAGTATTCTCCTGATATTGCGATCTGTTCTGCCAGATTCTTATTCAGGCTGTTGACTTCTTCCTCTTCAATCGTTATCTCCACACCACCAAGTGCATTGATGATGCTTGACATCGCATTAAAATCTACCGTTATATAATCTGTGATCTTCAGATCCAGATTCGTGTTCAGTGTGTTAATGGACATTAATGCTCCGCCCAACTGATATGCGTAATTTACCTTCTGTGTAACCGGTGTCTCACCCTGGATCTCAAACAATGTATCTCTGTACACGGATACCAGCTTTACTTCCTTTGTGTCATTATTGATACTGACAAGAAGGATCGTATCACTGTTGGTTCCTGTATTCAGATTGGCGTCTCTGGAATCCACACCATACAATACGATCGTTGTATATCCTTTCGTCGCATCTTCCACGCCATCATTCACTGTCAGGTCTGATTCCGCAATCGGACGGATATCCATCTGGTTATATTTGTATGATTTGTTTGCTCCAATATAACTTATCGTCAGCACGATAAAGACAATCAAAAGGACAACTCCAACGATCAGCCAACGATTAACAACAGATACAGTTCCAGATTGTTTCCGTTCCCTGTCCTTATCCTCTTTCTCTTCCTGTTCCTTTTTCAGATTCTGAAATGCCCGGCCGGCGCCAAACAATATATTCTGAAGATTCTCCTTGGCTGCTGATGTGCGTCCGCCATCTTCTTCCATAAAATCATCCGAAGAGTCATCATCATAATCAGGTTCTTCCGGTTCCGGCTCTTCTGTCAGTTCCAAAGTCTCTTCTTGGTCAAGTCCTGCATTCTTTCTTGCCAGCCGTTTCCGTTCCCGTTCTGCCGCAGCTTCAATATCATTTTTCTTTTCAGCTTTCTTTTCGATTTTCTTCTCTTCTTTTTTATTTTCTTCCTTTTTCTCCGGTTTCTTTGATACGCCGACTTCCTGTAATACAGATTCCAGCTTGTCCGCATACTCTTTATACGATTCCGACACCGGTTCCGGCGCTCTCTGTGTATCTTCCTTCTCCGATGCCTCCGACTGCTCCTGTATCTCATTCATACCCGCAGGAGCCTCCATTTCCTCTGTATCTGCACTTCCATTGATGATCGCATCGATCCGGTCATCATCGTCAGTCGTCATTTCCTTATTCCGTTGTAACAGTCTGTCCCGATATTCGGATAGACGTTGATCGAATTGTGTAGTCTTCTTATCCATATAAATAAAGACATCCTCTCTGCAACTTATTTTACGACATTATTATTTACATGATACAATAAAAAAGTGTAATTTACAACCAATATTCCTTTCAAAGTCCGATTTTCAGACCAGCATTTTCCAAAAATACTTGCATAATATTCATTACCGTTATATATTTATTTGCAGGTAAAACTTTATGAATTTAAGGAGGATTTAGAAATGGCAAAAGACAAAGTTGTTCTTGCATACTCAGGTGGTCTTGATACAACAGCTATCATCCCTTGGTTAAAAGAAACTTATGATTACGATGTTATCTGCGCCTGCATCGATGTAGGACAGGAAAGTGAACTGGAAGGGCTGGACGAAAGAGCAAAATATTCAGGAGCTTCCAAGTTATACATTCTGGATGTTGTTGATGAATTGTGTGATGAATACATCATGCCAACCGTTCAGGCAGATGCTGTATATGAGAATAAATATTTACTTGGTACTTCTTTTGCAAGACCTCTGATCGCTAAGAAATTAGTTGAGGTTGCACGTAAGGAAGGTGCTGTTGCGATCTGTCATGGTGCAACAGGAAAAGGAAATGATCAGTTAAGATTTGAGCTTTCAATTAAGGCTCTTGCTCCTGACATCAAGGTTATCGCTGTATGGAGACAGCCGGAATGGAAGCTGGATTCCCGGGATGCGGAGATCGCATACTGTCAGGCACATGGTATTAATCTTCCATTTGATGCTGCTCATTCTTACAGCCGTGACCGTAATATCTGGCACATCAGCCATGAAGGTCTGGAACTGGAGAATCCTGCAAACGAACCAAACTACGATGATCTTCTGGTTCTCGGTGTTACCCCTGAAAAGGCACCGGATGAGGATGAATATCTGACACTTGATTTTGAAAAGGGTATCCCAACTGCTATTAACGGTACAAAGATGAAAGTTTCTGATATCATTCGTGAATTAAATCGTTTAGGCGGAAAGCATGGTATCGGTATTATCGATATCGTTGAGAACCGTGTTGTCGGCATGAAGTCCCGTGGTGTTTATGAGACTCCCGGCGGAACAATTCTGATGGAAGCTCACAAGCAGTTAGAGGAGCTGACTCTGGATCGTGAAACACTTGCATACAAGAAGCTCGTAGCAACCAAGTTTGCCGATCTTGTATACGAAGGAAAGTGGTTCTGCCCTCTTCGTGAATCACTTCAGGCATTTGTTGAAAAGACACAGGAGACAGTTACCGGTCAGGTTAAGATGAGACTGTACAAGGGAAATATCATCAAAGCCGGAACAACTTCTCCATATTCTCTGTATTCTGAGAGTCTTGCAAGCTTCACTACCGGTGAGCTGTATGACCATAAGGATGCAACCGGATTCATCAACCTGTTCGGCCTGTCCATGAAAGTCCGCGCAATGATGAACGAGAAGAACAAGAACAACGACAAATAATAGTTGAACTGGAAGCGGCATTCCTGTTATAAAGGAAATTTCTTCCGTAAATCTTTGAAATAAAATGGGAAATACATTACATATTATTCCGCAAGTCGTTCGCACTCTATTTTAACGCAACGGTACTAAGCCCCTCGCCCATGGCGACTCGCTAAGAACCGGCGTTAAAAAAGGCTTGCTTCATAATAGTAATGCTATTTCCCATTTTGTTTTATATATCGATTTCCAGATATGTTTCCTTCACAACAGGAATACCGCTTCCATTTTTTTAGATATTTTCACGCCACCAGACGGTGGTTTCTGGTACGGTCGATCACGATTGCGATCGTGATGATGGCGACTGCAAAGAGTACCTCGATCCCCATATATACGAATGCTTCCGATGGTATCTTTGCCTCATAGTCCAGAAGATCAACGACTTTGACATACCAGTAAGCCGGAAGAAAATGTGCCAGCTTAATGACTCCTGCTCCAAGGAATTCCACCGGAACAAAGATGCCGGACAGGAACGCCATACCAAGGGATACTATATTGCCGATCATACTGAAACCTTCCTCGTTTCGGGCAATCTTACTTGCAAGAAAGGCAAGTGCCATGGCTACAAACATGTAGCAGACCATATTGAGCAGATTCCCAAGTCCTGCTGCCGTAAACATTTCTTTTCTGAATACAAAGCATCCCCCAACCGCAAATACAGCACATCCAAGAAATCCTGTTACGATCGTTCCGAAAAGGATCTCTTTTGTCATATTGGAATATTTATATGCCGAGCTTGCGATCCGTTCTCTTAATTCTTTTTTGTCATATACGATCAATACCGGACTTACACCTCGATCATCATGACCACAAATATCCATCCCAGATAACTGAAAAATGTATATCTCGTACTATGTTTTCCGCCATGGTCTTCGGTTGTCATTGTTACGTTTGTCCTGGTCTGAAATAATTCATTTACCTGAGCTGCTGCCTCCGCCCGGTCATATCCGGCTACAAAATATGCATTCAGATAAGAGATATATTTATTCACATCCGATTCAAACAGTTCCACCTTGCTCCGGTTCGGAATTGCAACGATCTCGATATAATCGGACAGATTTTCCTTATCCAGATGATCTGCATAACCCTTTTTAATGCGGACGATGCAGTCTGTATTCCGGTTAAACAGGCTGTCCTGCATCGCTTCCGTTGTATCTGTTTTTAATTCAGCATGTTTATGTGCATGATCCAGATACGAAAACAGCTCTTCACTTTCTGCCGTCTGGTCATAATCAAACCAGGCAAATTTACACTTCATGCTTTTATATTCATCTTCTGTTTTACCGGAATTCGGCAATATAAATCCAAATACAATGCCTGCAAAAATCCCAATATACATCAACATTGAGCTTTTTTTCTTATTTAAGATTTTAAAATAGGATTTAAACACTTGCATATTTATTCCTCCTTAAGACCAGAATACTCGCTCCAAGCAGACAGACAGCCATACCGGTTAAGATCAGGATATTTCTGAAATAACGGTCGTAATTATCGTATACATTGAGCGCATAGAGACAGTCCGTTACCAATACTGCCGGATTAACTCGGTTCAGGATCGGAAGTTTACCTTCAATACTGTTTTTGATTCCCGGCACCATCAGATCTGCCATAAAAGAAAAGGTAAGGCTGACCGCTACCGCAATTCCAATCTTTCCTCCATACGAGCATTTCGACCAGGAACCAAGAAGCATCCCCCCAGCAATACCGATATTACATGCAATAAAGAGTACCAGTAAAATAGCCGGATATTTCGTACCAAACTGTACACCGAACAGCCGCATATAGATCACAGTGATAACCTCGGCTGCAAACTGAACCAGCAGTAATGCCAGATACTCCGCCAGAACAGTCACAAGTTTAGGATTCGGTGACAGACAACGACGCATTCCAAGCGCACTTTCATTTGCCTGCAGCTTGTGCATTCTTGTGATTCCGGCAAAAGAAGAAAACAGACAGCTCATAGCAAGCACTGCATAGAAATAATTATAATACTCATTCTGGCATCCATCCGATGTGGAAATCTCTTCATAATATACCGCATCGCTCTGCACTGCCTTCTGAATGATCTCCGATGCAGCCTCCGGATTCTTCTGCATCAGACTCAGATACATCTGTTCCATCTGCTTATACTGATTCAGGATTGATTCCAGTATCGACTCCTTGGTGTCACTCTGCCTCACTGTCAGGCTCGCATCCGATGTATAGATCACACCGGTCACTTCTCCAGCATTTAACTTCTGAAGTGCTTCTTTCTCACTGAGTACCTCCATCTCGATCCGTTTATCTTCGCCGTCCATGGAGAGCGTAGACAGTACCATCATAAGTGCCGTATCGTTCTCGCCATCCCTCACAACCGCAACCGGGATATCTTTAAACATTTCATCCTTTTCCATGATATTTCCAAATGCCATATACATGAATGTGAATAATGCGATCGGAAACAGTATCGTCCAGAACACTGTATCTTTTCCTTTTATCAGCATTTTACCTGCATATTTAAAATTATGCCAAAACATATCCACCCCTCCTAATCCCGAAGTGTCTTCCCGGTGATCTCAAGGAACACATCGTTCAGACTAGGCAGTTCGGTATATACTTTTCCAAATAATACCGCATGCTCCTTCATATATTCCATGACCCGGATCAGATTATGATTTCCACCGGAGTAGACCAGTTTCAGCATTCCATCCTGATATGAACTGTCATACACATGTGGAAGCTGCTTCAGCTCCAGCAGTTGTTCATCTGTCAGTGCCGGAGCTTCTATGAAGATACTCTCCGTCTTCTTTATCATTTTTTTCAATTCTTCCTTCGTGCCAAGAGCGACCTTTTGACCTTTATCCATGATCAATATACGGCTGCAGATCTGTTCTACCTCTTCCATGTAATGAGAAGTGTAAATGATCGTTGCGCCCTTCTTGTTAAGCTCGACAATTCCCTCTAAGATCTTGTTCCGGCTCTGCGGGTCTACCGCCACCGTCGGTTCATCAAAAAAGATCAGCTTCGGTTTGTGTGCGATTCCACACGCAATATTTAATCGTCTGAGAAGTCCTCCTGACAGCTTTTTCGGCAGGAACTTTTTATAGTCCTGAAGCTCGACAAATGCGATAGCATCCTCTACATACTGTTTTCTTGTCTCTTTATCCCTGATATACAACCCACAGAAATAATCGATATTCTCATATACCGTCATTTCATCAAACACAGCCACATTCTGCATCACAACACCGATCTCCCGTTTCAGATCGTAGCTTGTCGATGTCATCTTCTTACCAAATACGCGGACATCGCCCTGATCGTATGTAAGCAGTGACAAGATACAGTTGATCGTTGTCGTCTTGCCCGATCCATTCGGTCCAAGCAGACCGAAGATCTCGCCCTCTTTCACCTCCAGATCAAAGTGTGATAATGCTACAAAATCTTTATATCGTTTCACCAGATCTTTTACTTCAATCGCACATTCCATAACTGTCTCCTCATTCATTTTCTATTCGTATGCTATTGTTTCTTCCGGCATCGCATCTGAAACCATCGCATATGTTCCATGTTATGCTGTCATTCTATCATACCGGGATAATTCTGTTCAGTGCCAATCCTCACATCTGTAATATGACATTTGTCACATTCTTTTAAAATCCGGGGTTTTTCAACTGTAGTCAATTGACGCTGTATTTTTCAACAGGTATACTAATATCGTCACTTATGAATCCGATCCGGTTCACGCAATTACCTGACCCTCGCGTGACCGGTCCATATACAAGGGGAAGTTATGAAGCAAATTCTGACACGACTGCTTATATTTGCAATATGCTGTATTATGTGTATTCACACTTTTTCGATATCCACACACAGCGTAATATATATCCTGCTTACGATCATTCTAGCCTTTGGCACGATGCTGATTGCTGACAGACTCTCACCTGCATCTCTGACTCTGATCCATGCAGGCATATTTATTCTGTGCTGTATGATTCCTGAACTTGTTGTATTTCTTCCGCTTTTCTGCTTCTATCTGAGCAGACGGCCGGTCTGTTATACTGCTTCCCTCGGGATTCTTTCCATCATTTTTGCAGTCACAAAATTTTCTGCGGAAACACTTCTTTTAATATGTGTTCTCTGTCTGTGCAGCATCTTGTACGGATATCTGACCACAGAGCTTGCCACCCTTCATCAACAAATGAAACACCTTACGGATACATCGGAGACAAACGAGCTTCTGGCAAGGGAACGGATTCACATGATCCAGAAGGAACAGGATAACAGGATCTATACCGCAACCCTAAAAGAGCGAAACCGTATCGCCAGAGAGATCCATGATAATGTCGGTCACATGCTCACAAGATCCATTCTTCAGGTAGGTGCGATCCAGACGATCAACAAAGAACCGGTTCTTACCAATCCACTTTCCGATCTCCGTGCAACGCTGGATACTGCCATGAACAACATACGGTCAAGTGTCCACGACCTCCACGATGAATCTATCGATACAAAAGGTGCCATTCAGGATATGTTGAATGATATAACAGGCTTTCATACTTCATTTGAATATGATATGAGCAACATTGTTCCAAAGGATATCAAATACTGCCTTATCAGCATTGCCAAAGAAGCGATCACTAATGCCGTAAAGCACAGCAACGGCGATCAGCTCTCGATTCTGATCCGGGAACATCCGGGTCTCTATCAGTTGATGATCCATGATAACGGAACAGACATTCACCATACAGACTCCTCAGGCATCGGACTTACTAACATCCGGGAGCGAGTCCAATCCTTATCCGGTACTTTACAGATCACAACCGATTCCGGCTTCCGCCTGTTTGTCAGTATTCCAAAACGCACACGAAAAGGAGATTGAACTGCATGAATATTATAATTGTTGATGATGATGCATTTGTCAGTGCATCTTTAAAGATCATATTAGAATCTTACTCAGATATTACCGTACTTGCGACCGGCGCAAATGGTCACGACGCCATCTCCCTGTACGATACATACATTCCCGATGTTCTGTTAATGGATATCCGTATGGAGAGCATGGATGGTCTAACCGCATCGAAAGAGATCATCACCGGACACCCTGACGCAAAGATTCTGTTACTTACTACCTTCGCCGATGATGACTATATCATCAAAGCCATCCGGACCGGCGCAAAGGGATACATCTTAAAACAGGATTTCGAGACAGTTGCATCTGCGATCACTGCTGTACACAACGGACAAACCGTCTTTGGAAATGAGATCATGAACAAGATCCCTACACTATTACAGACTGAAGATCGTTTTGATTATCCGTCCTACAATCTGACAGAAAAAGAATTTGAACTGATCCGGCTGATTGCTGATGGTCTGAATAACAAAGAAATTGCAGAGCAGCTCTTCCTCTCGGAAGGAACCGTCCGCAATTATCTCAGTAACATCCTTATGAAGCTTGACCTGCGCGACCGCACTCAGGTTGCCTGTTTTTATTATAAGAATTTATTATGATCTGTTTTCAAAATCTGCATTTTATAAGCAAATAATTTATGTCCATTATTTATCGGATGATTTTTTTCGACGGATAATCAAATATCCTGCCAATATTAATATTCCAATCACAGACAGACATATGCCCGCCATCAGATATGGTGTATGATAGGTCAGCGTAATCACATGTTCCCCTACTTCTACCGGAACGCCCATCAAGCCGGTTCCAATCTTTACAGGAGCTACCTTTTTCCCATCTACAGCAGCCGTAAAGCCTTCATTGTACGGAACCGCCAAATACAGGATTCCAGCCTTGTCCGCTGTTATATGCCCATTTAAGCAATTGCCATCATACCCATCAAATTCCATTGTATTCTTTAACACATACTCTTTAAATGCCTGAACCGTTTCCTCATTTATCGCATACAAGGCAACTGTCTTTATGCCCGACTCATTCCTAACAGCAGCCGTAGCAAACCGCAGCTTAACCTCATCTCCGGCATTTACATTTCCAATATGTATCATGCCTGCTGATTCCGGATAAACCGAACTCACAACCTGCTGATCATTCACATAAACATCAACACCCTGCAGTCTTGTGTCCGAACACTCTACATACAGATCCTCTGCCTGTTCTGCTTTATAGGAAACTATCATGGAGGTTGCAATATCCGCCTGAGCTGTATAAGCATAGACACCATCGCCCTGCTTTGCTGCATCCAGACCGGTAAATGAGATCATATCATCTGTAAGAGTCTTCTTCTCAAACAGATCTTCCAGTTCCGGCTGATCCATTCCAAGCATTACCAGTTCATTCTGATTTTCGGCTGCACTCTTCTCTCCACTCCAGTTCAGAATGTCCTCATCCAGAAGGAAGCCCATCCCTGCAAGAGCATCCGCCTCATACAGATATCCATATGTTCCATCCGGTGCTGCCACCATATGATATCCACCTGCTGCTCCTAATTCATTTGTCATAATATACCGGACATTATACATCAGTGCTGTAACCGGAGTCGTTCTTCTGTAGGTATACTCTATATTCTGATAATGTGATAATCCAAGACTAGCAAAGGAATCAATGCAGAACCATTTGCCATGGAGGAATAGCAGTTTGTATTTGATAACTGCAGATTATCATAGGAATACAATGCCGTCTTACGTTCTCCGGCTTCCAGATCACATTCTGCATATGCTGTTTCCCTGGATGTCTGTTTTATATCATCTGTAAGACTTCTGTTATTTCCCTTTGCACTCAGTACATAGCTGCCATTTAACACCAGCTCTATGATCCAAAGGCTGACCACCCATATATAAAAGGTCTTCCATTTGATGCTTTTCCGGAGTACAAAGACAAACAAACCAAAATAAGCAACGATAAATATGAGTACCGCTACATAGGAATTTGGATTTGTTTCATCGCGATTGAAGAACAGCTCCAGCAGAAACAATACAAGGCAGCTTCCAAATGCTGCTCCTGCCTGCCACATCCGGATCTTCTTTATATTCAACAGACATACATAGGCTGCCCCAAGCAGCAAAAATGTCCAGATAAATGCAAAACGATTTCCCATACCGTGTGTGACTGCGAATCCATGAAGCACATAATTCAGTCCTGCCTGATTCATTGCAAATGCAAGAAATATCAGAACTGTCAGATACCGGAGCTTCCAGGTCCATTCTATCTTCTTCATAAAGAACAACAGGATCACAAGCAATATAATCAGTGTGCCACAATAATTATTATGATTAAACAGATTGCCTGTCGTCACCTTATTCAACGGGTAAAATGAATTGATAAAATTACCGATATTACCAAGCTGATACCACGGCAGCTTATCATCCATACTTCCTGCCCCGGACAAATGCAACACTGCATAAAAAGCAGGAACCAGTACCACACCTGCGATCATCCCTGCGATAACGGACCAGATCAGAAACCGGAGAATCCCCCTGCCAAATTCACGAAGAGTTTTCCAGTCCTGTAACAGGAAATACAGCACGATAAACAGGCACAGATAAAAGGCAAAATAAAAATTCACGATAAATCCAACCGCAAGCAGCACTGTATAAGCAATCTTTCCCTTACCGGCAGCCATCCGTTCTACTGCGATCGCAAGAAACGGTACAAGGATCAGACCATCCAGCCAGATTACATTGTGCTCATATACCAGCACAAATCCGCACAGTGCATACGACAGAGACAAAACAATTTCAACTGCTGTCTGCCAGCCACGACCAGTTTCTTCATCTGCATACCGTTTCAACTCTGTACGTCTGAAAAAATACAGTCCCGAAGGAGCAAGCAGAGAAGCTTTGACAACGATCATAATAACCATTGCCAGCTCCACATGTCCGGATCCGCATATTACTGCTATGATATTAAACGGGCTCATACAGTAATAAAACATATTTAAAAGCATGTCCATTCCCAGACCATGATCCCACAAAAAGGTACTTTTATCTCCGGAATGCAGCCATTCCAGAAAGGTCTGCAGCATTCCTGTATACTGATCATATGCATCCTGATACAGAAAGCTGTGGCTTCCAAATGGATACTGTCCGTTTATTATCATATTTACAATATAAAAGCCCAGACAAAACAGAAACAACAGAAGGTACATCATACCATGCATGTACCTTCTGTTCTTCTGAGTTGTCTGAGCATCGTTATAATTATCTTTTACATTCATCTGCCTCAACATATCTCTTACATCCATTCACTTATTAATAAAAACAATGATTTCCAATAACCGTATAATCGGATAAGGAATCCGTATCAATATAATTCACATTCAAGAAACTCATAAAAGATCCAATATTATTATTTCCTGCTAATGCATCATCTGCAGCCTGCTGTGCAGTAGACAGCGGTCCGTTCTGCAGATATCCCTGCATCACACTTCCGGTTGCCATCGGAAACTGATTTGGTGCATAAATTACAGATGAGATTGAATTGCCCCAGCTACCACTCTTTACACGATTCAGAACCACATTTGCAACTGCAAGCTGACCTCGTATGGCTCATATCCAGCTTCCATGCTGACCAGACAGGCAAGCAGATAAGCATCATCATACTGAGATGGATCTACAGAAGATGCTTCTGTCGTCGCTTCCTCTGTTGTTGGTGCTTCTGTAACAGGTTCTTCCGTTGTCGGAGCCTCTGTGGTCACCTCTTCTGTCGTCGGTGTTTCTGTCGTATCGTCCGTTGTCGGCTCATCTACTGACATAACCTCAGGTTCTGATGCTTCTTCAGATGCAACCTCTTCTTCTGCAGATGCAACTTCTATTGTTTTCTGTGTCTCTGCATCAACCATTGCTGTATAATCATCGATTGTCATTGCGTACTCATAAGACTCTGCAACTGTGATATAATCTGCTGCTATGTACCCGGTAACATCATTTGCCAGTGTTACCTGAACCCAGTTCTTATCCTGTTCCTCTACAGGAAGAACCGTATCCTTTGCTACCAGCTCAAGAATATCAGAATCTGTTGACTTCTCTGCACGTACACGGACGGTATCATCCGTTACTGTTCCAAGCACTTTCTTATAATCTGCCGCATATGTCTCTGCATCCTTACCGGTCAGAATATAATCCCTGTTTACATATCCCGTTACATCACCGGAGGAAATTTTCACCCAGTCACCATCTGTTTCCAGAACATCACCTACATTACCATCAAACAGCTTTCCAACAATATCAGAATCCGTCGATGCTCCTTACGGATATTTAATGTATCGTCAATCTTGGCGATAAATTTACCATCAAATTCGGACTTCTCTTCTGCTTTTGCTACTACTGTCTTCTTCTGTGCTGCCTTCTTGGTTGTACTATTGTTCTGATGTGCAGTCGTATCGACAGAAGCAGTCTCTTCACTGGTTGTCTCCACTTCAACAGTCTGAATGGTCTGACTGTTCAGGTAAGCAGGGTTGTGATCCAACGCCTCCCCATACTTAACAACAAGTCCGATTCCTGCTACCGTAACGACCGTAGTTGCTGCTACAAGCAGATTACGTTTCATATATCTATAACTGAATAAACCTCTTCTCATATGGGAAAAACGATTATTTTTTCTGTTAATTCTCATCTTTTCGTACCTATTTATTAAAAACCATGACAAAATGTTACATTTCTGTTAAAAATAATACTCTAATTTTGATTTCATGTCAATACGCATATGTCCCCCACATCAACTTTTTATAGTAAAATGTATTAATTTTTTGTGAATAAACAAAGGATTTTTTTGTTTATTTTATATAATCTGCTGTAATATTACTTTGTAATCACACACTTAACATTTCCGTCATAATTACAGATTTATTATAACATTTTCGCACAATACCAGCCATATTCTGAAATTTACTGAATTTATTCCACAGCAACGAAAAATCCATGCTATAATGGTGAAAAATCGTCAGCCAGCAGGCATGGTTTTAGACTCAACAAATGAACAAAAGGCAGGTAACAGCTATGCGAATTGATAAATTTCTGGCAAATCAGGACATCGGCTCCAGATCCCAGGTAAAACAATATATTAAAAAGGGAATGATATCAATAAATGGAACGGTCTGCAAATCTCCTGAACAGAAGATTGATGAAAATACAGACCAGATTTCTTACAACGGAACGGTTATTGGCTATCAAAAGCACCACTATTACATGCTGAACAAACCGGCAGGCTGTGTCAGCGCAACCAATGACAATCTGCACACAACCATTCTGGATCTGTTAAAAGGTTCTGTTTCTGTAAAAAATCTGTTTCCTGTCGGCAGACTGGATATTGATACAGAAGGGCTGCTGCTCATCACAGATGATGGAGAACTGTCCCACAATCTCTTATCCCCATCCAAGCATGTAGCAAAAACATATTTTGCCCGTATCGACGGGCTGGTAACAGAAGAACATATCAAAGCATTCAAGGCAGGTCTGGATATCGGAGATGATAAGCCAACCAAGCCGGGCACTCTGGTCATAAAAAGCACCAATCCTGATACCAGCACCTCTGAAATTCTTCTGACGATCACCGAAGGACGTTACCATCAGGTCAAACGCTCCTTTGAAGCCCTCGGCATGAAAGTCACCTACTTAAAACGCCTGTCCATGGGTAGTCTGGCATTGGACGAAGCCCTCGCTCCCGGCGAATTCCGCGAACTGACAGAAACCGAGTTACAGGCATTAATACAGAAAATTTTTTAATTTAACTTTGCGCTGATATTGTTATTCCTTATAAACATACAGAAGGGGTTCTGCCCCGGATACAGACAACCACTATAATATGACATAAGCGAGGATTTCGAAATAAGATGCACATTGCCAGTAAATGCGAGCGCTTGTTCGAGCCAAAGGCGAGTTAGCGCAGAAGCATTTACGAATCAGGCATGTGCAGCGAATCGAAACCGCAGCGAGTCATATTATAGTGGTTGTCTGTATCCGGGGCAGAACCCCTTGTATATGTTTTGTAATAAATAACAATATCCGCACAAACTACAGAAGGACATTTCCGTATTAGATCATTCCTTTGATGTACAGGATGCTGCTTGTAATTCTTCCGCCGGAATGTTTTACATAATCACGGTACTCTTCGTAGCTGATGTAGTATTTCTTACCCCATGAAGAAACGATCAGGTATTCATGACCTGCTATTTCCTCTACTCCTGTCACAACAACAAAATGGCTGTGAACATTTTTCTTCATGGAAGCAAGCATCCGCCCATCCTTTTCCACATACATATGGATTCCTTTATTTCCAAATACATTTGGTATATTCGGACCAATTGATAATACAACCGGCTTATTTTTACGGATCAAATGCCTGATCTGTTTCATCATTTCCTCATCAGATAAAAACAGTCTCCATCTGGCACGAAGTCCAATATCATTCAGCATAAAATAACGGTTCAATGTATTCATTATCGTCACGCCTGTCATTCCTTTATACCACAGGAAAAATACATAATGCTTATAGAACCATTTCACATATTCAAGGTAATCATTTTTGTTATAAAGTCCCTTCGGCTTGTTGATCTTGCGGATTGCATCTGTCATAAGTCCGGGATTCTGTTCTGCAAGATAGATGGATATATCCGCCAGTGCGATCACTCCGCATCCTACCTTCTGCATCTTCTTGCTCTTGCACCATGACTGATTACCACCATAGCTGATCGTATTCATGTTTTTTATTCTGATATAATCTTTATTTAACAGATAATTATTCTCCATATTATTCACCCTCTTATATCAAATCTTTGATAATACTTATTATCAGGCTTCTATAGAGAGATTATAACACCCATCTCCATTCACTTCAACCATTTTTTATACCATGAGAAGTAGTTTTAAAAACCATGTTTCTGTTTCTATATTTTCCCCTTTACTTTTCGTCCCTATTCTGCTATAAAAGTAATGAGCTGGACAAGTGATCGCGGCTGTCATATGACAGGTGAGGAAAGTCCGGGCTTCACAGGGCAGGGTGCCGGATAACGTCCGGTGGAGGAAACTCCCAGGCTAGTGCAACAGAAATAAACCGCCATATATATGGTAAGGGTGGAAAGGCGAGGTAAGAGCTCACCGCTGCTTCTGGTAACAGAACAGGCTCTGTAAACCCCACTCGAAGCAAGACCAAAAAAGCAGCTTCGGCTGTGAGACAAATGGCTGCCCGTCAAGTCTCAGGTAGGTCGCTTGAGCTTTATGGCAACATAAAGCCTAGATAGATGATCACTCTCGACATAACCCGGCTTATCGTCCAGCTTTTATATTAAGCAACGATAAATGGGCTGGCTATATATGTATTTCACAGAACACTCGCGTTCTATTTTCTACGTAACGGTTCTAAACTCTCCGCTTTTCAAGCGGCTCGCTAAGTACCGACGTAGAAAAAGGTCTGTTTCATACATATATAGCCAGCCCATTTATCTGTTCATTAACTTATACAAAGTGAGAATCATCCTCAGACTTTAAAACAGCCTCCACCGATAAACTCGCGTAAGATAGAGTTTAGTGGTACGACAGTTTCTTCCAATGGAAGAAACCGATCAGTCAGCTCTTTTAACCGAAGGACATCTGAATAATATGGAGACGTTTCTTCTACTGCCATCAACCGTGGTTCAATATGTTTTTTCAGCACAGAATATTCATACAACAATCCGGAATTAAACATCACATCCGCATTGTCTTCATATGGGAATATATACTGTTCCTCTCCCTGTCTGACGGATTGCCACATTGAAAGAGTTCGTTCTATGTCATGGCCACGGGTTCGGTTATCCCGGACGATCCGGCGGATCAGCCGGCTGTCCAGCGTAGAAATCTTATCCTCTGATCCAATCATAAGCTGATTCAATGGACTGATATAGATTTTATATTTATCCTCATCTGAAAGTGCATATGACATTTTGGGATTCAGTGAATGGATTCCCTCCAGAATCAAAACATCCTGAGTCCCTATACGCAAATTATCCCCTTTGTACAGTCTTCTGCCATTCATAAAATCAAATTCCGGCAGTTCAACTGTCTGTCCGCATAACAACTGATTCATATCATGATTCAGTAATTCTACATCCAAAGCTTCCAGACATTCGAAATTATAATTTCCATTTTCATCCTTTGGATTATCTTCCCGATTGATAAAATAATTATCAACTGCAATCGGATGCGGATGCAGTCCAAGTGCACAAAGCTGTATACTAAGCCGGTGTGAAAATGTCGTCTTTCCGGCAGAGCTTGGTCCTGCGATCATCACAATCCTTTTTTTCTCTCTGCGGATACTTCTGGCTATATCATAGATCGCATTCTGCTGCATGGCTTCACATACAAGGATCAATTCCGTGCCTTTCCCTGCTTCTACGATCTCATTGATCTTTTCAACCGAATCAGCCCCTACACGGACTGCCCATTTCTTTGCAAGCTCTTTTAAAGTCAGCACGCTGTTATGTACCGCTTTTTCGCTCATATTTCTAATAAACCTCCAAAACCCTTCTGTCAACAAAGGCCACTGATGATCATATCATCCACGATCTCTGTCATCCATCTATGCCATATACCTGCTTCAAAACTGCACAAATGGTCTTTTGTTCTGCTTTTACTGTCTTCAGCCGTTTTGCCGCATTCTCCGTATTCTTACCACTTAGGCTGTTGATCAGCCCGGCCGTTGTATCCCGCCGTTTTACCAGCCACGACCGTAAAACCGGATCTTTCTTTCGTAACAGGCTTCCACCATACATATAGCACCAGTCATCAGCAAGCTTTGAACAATCATATTCATCCTTCTGCACCATCTCATGAACCCTTACATCCAACAGGTTATAATATTTTCCGGCGTCGATCAGCATCTGTTCATCTGCAAGATGATATCCTTTTTCTGCCAGATATCGTCTGACCTTTTCAATATCCGACTGTGGTTGAAGCACAAGCTGATCACAACGTGTAACCACCTCTTCGCCGCGTTCCAGAATGTCGATCATCAGCATACCGCCCATTCCAGCCAGAACAACAGCGTTTACCTCGCCCGGCACAATTGTATCAAGCCCGTCACCCATACGAATCTCAATCTGATCCGACAGGTTCATTGCTTCAATATTCCGTTTTGCTATCGCAATCGGTCCCCGTCTGACATCGGATGCGATCACCCGTTTTGCTCTGCGCTGTTCTACCAGATATATCGATACAAATGCATGATCGCAGCCGATGTCTCCGACTGCATCACACGGCTGTATCATATCTGCAACCGACTGCATCCGTTTCGACAGTTCTATCATATGCTCTCCATCCCTATTTTAGTATATATAATCTCTCAGTTTTCTGCTTCTGCTTGGATGTCTGAGCTTCCGAAGAGCCTTTGCCTCGATCTGACGGATACGCTCTCTGGTTACATTAAATTCCTTACCAACCTCTTCCAGTGTTCTTGCTCTTCCATCTTCCAGACCAAAACGAAGGGTAAGTACCTTCTTTTCACGTTCGGTCAGCGTATCAAGTACCTCAACCAACTGTTCCTTCAATAAAGTAAATGCAGCAGCATCTGCCGGAACCGGCATATTATCATCCGGAATAAAATCACCCAGATGGCTGTCTTCCTCCTCACCGATAGGTGTCTCCAGGGATACCGGTTCCTGCGAAATCTTCAAAATCTCACGCACACGTTCAACCGGAATATCCATAACTTCTGCGATCTCCTCCGGCTGTGGCTCCCTGCCAAGTTCCTGTAATAACTGTCTGGATACACGGATCAGCTTGTTGATCGTTTCTACCATATGAACCGGAATACGGATTGTTCTTGCCTGATCTGCGATTGCTCTTGTAATTGCCTGACGGATCCACCATGTTGCATATGTGGAGAATTTATAACCTTTTCTGTAGTCAAATTTTTCTACTGCTTTGATCAGTCCAAGGTTTCCTTCCTGGATCAGATCAAGGAACAGCATACCGCGTCCGACATAACGCTTTGCAATACTGACAACCAGACGGAGGTTTGCCTCTGCAAGCTTCTGTTTTGCCTGCTCATCACCTTCTTCCATACGTTTTGCCAGTTCAATTTCTTCCTCTGCACTCAGAAGAGGTACTTTACCAATTTCCTTCAGGTACATTCTGACAGGATCCTCGATGCTGACACCGTCCGGTACAGAAATGTCGATCTTATCTACATCCACATCCTCTTCCAGATCTTCTAACAGAAGCTCCTCATCGTCATCCTCTTCTGTGATCGTCAGAATATCTACATTGTGGCTCTCTAAAAATGAAAAGATCTGCTCCATCCGTTCCAGATTCAGCTCAATTTCTTTTGCATCATTAAAGTAACGTATGATCTCTGTATCTTCAATTACCATCTTTTTCTTTTTTGCCATCTCAAGCAGGCCCTGCAGCTTCGCCTGAAATTTCTCTTCAATCTGCTCTTTATTCTCTTTTGATTCCATAAATCATGATCCTCCATAAATATATAATAGTTTATCCATTCTATAAGGAAATATGCAGTTTTGTAAGATTCGCTTTGGCACGTATGAGGCTCTGCATCTCGCTTATATCATTTGTCTTTGCCAGCTTATCTTCTATACTGCTTAAACTTATCTTTTTTACAACATCGGTCACTGCATTGTTAATTTCTTCCTGCGTCATATCAATTCCGATGTTCGTCTGAAGCATCTCTGCCACCAGCCGCTGTTCCTCCAACGACTCAAATGTCGTCACGATGCTCGCAGGCTCTACCCTGCCATTCTCCCGATACTGGGAATACAGCTTATCAGCCACTACCCGGTAAACACCATCTTCAAAACAGGTTTCATCAATGATTCCATCCAGTTTCTGAAATAATCCCGGTTCGTTGACCATCCATGTCAGAAGCAGCTTCATTGCTTTATTCTTTGCCGGATCGGCAGCTCTGCTTCATGCTCTGCCCGCCGTTCTTCCCGTTCTACAATCTCTGACCGCGGAACACCTGCAATTCCGTATTTGTGTACCAGATCTGTAAGACCTGACTTGTCAATATGGTATAGGTTCGATACCGCTTCTATATAATTATTACGCTCCAGCACTTCTTCTATCTGTGCCAGTCGTTTTGCTGTCTCATTGTGGAAGGAGGTTCGCTCCTCCGGATCGTTCAGATTGTATTGTTCCGACAACATACGAACCTCAAACATGATCGCGCTTTCTGCATTCTTGATTCGCTCCTCAAAGGCTTCACTGCCAAGTGTCTGAATAAATTCATCCGGATCCTTATGTGGCCGCATATTAATGACTCTCGCCGAGATACCTACTTCACGCATGATTGATATAACCTTCAGCGTAGCCGCAACACCTGCACCATCGCTGTCATATGCCAAATATACTTCATTTGTATATCGCTTCAATATATTGGCATGTCCAAAGGTAAATGCAGTTCCAAGTGATGCTACCGCATTATCAAAGCCCGCCTGATGCATGGATATGACATCCATATAACCCTCGCAGCAGATAAACCCTTTTCGCCGGCTTCTCCTGGCAATATTCATCGCAAACAGATTCCGGCTCTTATCAAATACAACTGTATCACTGGTGTTGATATACTTTGGTTTTCCATCACCCATGACTCGTCCGCCAAATCCGATCACCTTGCCATTGATATCCAGGATCGGTATCATCGCACGATTCCAGAACTTGTCCGATCCGCCATTTTTCTCGTCGATCACGACCAGACCGGAGTCCTTTAACTCTGCATCTGTATATCCTTTTCCTTTCAAGTAACGATACAGATCATCCCGGTAAATGTCTGCATATCCCAGACCGAACTGATTGATCGTTTCATCCGAAAGACCTCTGCCCTTAAAATACTCATAGGCTTTCTTTCCATGCTCTGTATGCCGCATGATGTAATGAAAATATGCTGCTGCGGTCTTATTCATATCCCGAAGCAATATTTTATATTTCTCTCTTGATGCATCCTGACCGGACTGATTACTCTCCGGCAGCGTCATGCCTGCCTTATCTGCCAGATACTGGACGGCTTCCGGAAATGACATATTCTCATATTCCATGATAAATGTAAATACATTTCCTCCGGCTCCGCATCCAAAACAATGATACAACTGCTTGTCCCGGTCCACCTTAAAAGACGGTGTCTTTTCATGATGAAATGGGCAACAGGCTTCAAATGTCCTTCCTTTTTTCCTGAGGCTGATATACCCGGATATCACATTCACGATATCATTTCTGGATATCACCTCATCTATAACTTCATCTGAATAGTACAACGACTACCCTTCCTTTCCAATTCAACTACTTTCTATCTATACGTCCATAAGGTTCTGTCTAAACACATCCTCCTTACGGATTGCAGTCTCATCTCAGACACCCTGCCATGCACTCGGAACATAAATCTCCTTAAATGTCTCGATCGCATAGTTGTCTGTCATCCCCGCTATATAATCACAGATCACCGTCGCAAGATCTTCACCCATATAGAGCATCTCTATACTTTCATTGTTCAATCTTGACTGATCCTCCATGTAATAATCATATAATATCTCTAATAACTTTTCTGCTTTTACTTCCTCGCTCTTTGCCACCGGATTCGTATACAGATATTCAAACATATATCTGCGGAGAGCTGATAATGCATCTCCGATCTCCTCCGACATCTCAACTGTATCCGTACCATAGCTTGTATCGATCACGTCATGGATCAGACAATCCAGCCGATCTCTTGTATTGCTTCCAAGAGCCTTTACAATACTGATCGGAAGATCCGATTCTTTCATAATACCACCGCGGATGGCATCATCCATATCATGGTTTACATATGCAATCTTATCTGCAAGGCGGACAATCTTTCCTTCCAATGTTGCCGGTGTACAGGAGGTCTTATGATTCAGCATACCATCCCGGACTTCCCAGGTCAGATTCAGTCCTGCTCCTTTTTTCTCCAGTTTTTCCACCACACGCACACTCTGTTCATTATGCTGAAATGACCTGCCGGAGCATCTGGACAATGCCCGTTCTCCTGCATGCCCAAATGGCGTATGCCCCAGATCATGACCAAGTGCGATTGCCTCTGTCAGATCCTCATTCAGTCGAAGTGCTCTTGCGATCGTTCTTGCAATCTGCGCCACCTCAAGGGTATGCGTCAGTCTGGTTCTGTAATGATCATCTCCCGGTGATAGAAATACCTGCGTCTTATGCTTCAGACGACGAAACGCCTTACAGTGAATGATCCGATCCCTGTCCCGCTGATAGACTGTCCGAAGATCGCACTGTTCTTCTTCCCGATCCCTGCCTCTGCTCTGATCACTGAATGATGCATAAGGATTCAGAATCTCATGTTCCTGTTGCTCCTGTTTTTCACGAATCAGCATATTTCACCATCCTCCATGGTCAATATAACGAATATAACAAAAAAGTCCGTACAATTTTATTATTCTACAGACTTTTTCTTTTTCCTTTATTTTATTTTGAAAGAATACAATTTGTTTTTCTTTTATTTTCCCTCTTCATCCACTGATTCCTGTTCATCCAGTTCAGCTTCCTTTGCCGCTTCTTCCGCAGCTTTTCTCTCCTTCTCTGCAGTGTCAATGATCCTTTGTTCATTCAAACGGAATATCTTACGCATCGTATGTGTTGTTCCCCACGCAATTGCTCCAAATAAAAGCAACAACCACATATACCAGATACTCACAAACACAACCGGATATTTCACACAGATAAATATCGGGACAAACCATGCGATAACGACCTTTACCCATGACCACAGATAAGTGATTGAAAGTACCATTGCATTTCTTACCGTGATACTCAACGTATTATTATACCTTGCAATTAATGGAAATAAAAACGGTACAACAAGTGCAACTAATACTGCCTCAATTATAAGCACAAATGTATAAAATGTTGAAATAAATCCTGTTACTCGTTTGATCATAATATATTCAGCCAACATTACAGCAACTGCAACGAGCAACAGTAAAAACGCAATCGTAGATTGTTTGAAACTACGCTTAAACTCATGAATGAAACCAGAAACAACAGTTTCCTCTTCATCTTCCTGAAGTCGGATGCACATTGCATACAATGCAGTAAATGATGCACCAATCGTAAAAATCGGAATACATCCTATTACAAAACAGATATTCAGTGCAAACATTGTTCCAAATGCATCCATTGCCCGTCTCAAAAACGGTTCTTTATCCCTTCCGCTATTCTTGTTGTCTTGATTGTTTGTCATTTCATTCATCAAATTATCCTCATAAACAAAAATATAGAGAACCTGCTACCGCAGCTTCTCCTCACTTATTCAGTATATATAATGTGGGTATCGATCGCCCATGGCTTCCGATACCTACATTATATTTTATAAAAGACCTATTTACTCCTTTACACCACCAAGTGCTACACCTGCGATAATGTACTTAGAAAGGAAGAAGTACATAACCAGAATTGGAAGTACTGTAGTGAAAAGTCCACAGTAAATCTGACCCCAGTCTCTTGACTTATCATTTGCCTTTAACGCTGAAACGTACATAGGCATTGTCTGCTTCTGTCTCTCTGTTGCAAGAATAATTGAAGGTGTATACAGGTTATTCCATGATGCAACGAATCCGAAGATCGCCTGTGTTGCCATAGCCGGTTTCAACAGCGGAAGTACAATCGTATTGAATGTATGCATTTCTCCCGATCCATCGATTCTGGCTGCTTCAACGATCTCAACTGAAAGACCTGTTTCCATGTACTGCTTCATGAAATAAACAGTAGTAGGAGCAGCGATTGCCGGAATAATCAGTGCTAAGAATGATCCGTATAAGTGTGTTAAGTTACAAATCTTAATGAAACCAACGATTGATACCTGCTGAGGAATCATCATGATCGCATAAATAAAGCCCCATGCAAACTTCTTTAACTTGAAGTTATATACTGTAACTGCATAAGCTGTTAATGATCCGAAATAGATCTGCAATACTGTAGCCGGAACAGTAACCAATAAAGAGTTTAACATAGCCTGAAGTACGTTAACACCACTTGTTTTTTCACTACCTGCTAACAAACCTTTGAAGTTTGTAATAAATTCTCCACCCGGTATCAATTTAATACCTGTAACAATTTCTGTTGACTTTAAAGTAGAGTTAATGATCAAAATATAAAATGGCAATATTGACAGGAAACAAAGCAAGATACAAACGACGTATCTGACAATCTTGCCTCCTGATACTTTTGATTCTGTCTGATCCACTTTGTTCACCTACTTTCCATCCTTTGATGATTTTTCTGCTGTTAATTTGTAGAACAGTAAGCTGATAATCAGTGTGAATGCAAAAAGCATAACTGAATATGCAGCGGCTTTACCATAATCCTGTGTACCTCCGGCACTTACATACTTCTTAACCAGCATTACGACTGTTGTTGTTGAATTAACGGATGATCCACTGCCTGTTACAACTACAGGACCGCCCTCATTGAACAACTGAGGAATATCGTACATCTGTAAACCACCGATAGCTGATGTTACAAGTGTATACTGTAAGATCGGCTTTAACAATGGAAGTGTAATCTTGAAGAACTGCTGTTTAGATGAAGCACCATCACGCTTGCAGCCTCATACAGGGATGGGTTAATACCTAAGATACCTGCACAAAGAACGATCATTGTGTTACCATACCACATCCAGAACTGAATGAAAGCAATGATGATCAATGATGCCCAGCCATGATTTAAGATACCACCCTTATCACACCAGCCAAGGTCTTTGAAAATAGTCGTGATAGGACCATTAACCTCGAACATACCGTAGAATAATACGGCGATTGTAGCTGCTGTAATAATGTTAGGCATATACATGATAACCTTGTAAATACCGCTTCCCTTTAACTTGATCTTGATGTCTGTAAACCATGCAGCAAGAAGTAAAGCCAATAAAATCTGTGGAATGAAGTTTAAGATCCACAGAACTACTGTTACCATTAATGACTGCCAGAACTCGCTACCAGTCTTTGCAAATACATAGTTTGTAAAGTTTCCAAGACCAACCGTCTCAGTTACATATCTACCATTTTTAGCGGAATAGATAAATGAATTATAAAAAGTATAAAGAAGAGGATACAGCTGAAAAACTAAGAATACAAGAAAGAATGGAATGAGAAAAAGTAAACCATATTTTCCATATTCAACTGTCTTATTCTTTTTCATTGTGTAAGAGCACCCCCTAAAAATTAATCGTTTATAGTACACACGCACCAGCAACTTTCATTACTGATGCGTGCAAATTGTGTTACTTAATCAGTTTTTAGGGATTATTCAGCTGAAATACCTAATTCTGATGCACACTTATCCTGGATATACTTAACAGCTTCATCAACTGATTTGTATGTTCCTGAATTGTATGCTGTAGAAGCTTCATCAATAAATGCCTTGATTGAAGCATCCTGGTATGTTAAGTTGCTGAGGTTAATACCTTCTGCTGATGCTGCCCATACTTCGATAGGATTCTGGCCACCAAGGAATTTAGCTGCTGCATTGTCAGCGCTAAGTTCGCCAGCGATAAGTCTAGCATTAGCTTCTTTGTTGTTTACACAGTCACCTGTCTGGTTTGTAATTTCAACACCTACGTCTGGATCACATGTTAATTCGTAAAGAAGGAATGCAGCTAACTCAGGGTTATTTGTATCCTTACCTACACATACATATGTACCGCCCCAGTGATAAGATGTAGGGCCTGTAACAGCTCCCCAGTTACCATCTGTAGCACCATTACCCTGCATTGAACCAATGAACCAAGGACATCCGAAGTAGCAGAATACCTTAGAATCATCCTTCATATCTGCTGCCCATGAATTATCCCACATAGATGTGTTGTTTGAATATTCACCATCGTAAATCTTCTTAGCTGTCTCAAGATACTCTGTAACTGACTTGTCAAGTGTAAGAGTTTCCTTTGAACCGTCATCTGTTACCCAAGGCTGTGACTGAGTATCCCAGATAGCATACTTAACATCAGGAGCACCAGACACGATCTTGTATCCAGCAGCCTTTAATGTCTCAGCTGTCTCGAAGAACTTATCCCATGAAGCAAGTGCTTCCTGAACCTTTGCAGGATCATCTGTTCCAAGAACTTTCTTAGCGATGTCTCTTCTGTAGTATACAGAACCTGCTGTTGCCTGCCATGTTACGCACTTAAGCTCGCCGTCTGTTGTACCATACTGCTTAGCGAAGTCGTATGAGTTAGCAAGCATCTCATCTGTGAAACCTAAGTCATACAGATTAGCTGTCTTTGAATCATCTTCTGACCAGTACTTAGCTACATCGTTATCAGCTGGGATAAGTGTAGGATACTTGTCTCCGCTTGTAAGAGCTGTATCAATAGCTGTCTTGTAGTCATCTGATGTTCCACCAAGACCAAGTGTTACGAACTCAACGTAATCCTTGTACTCTGGGAACTTGTCAAGAACAACGTTCAGCTTCTTTGAGAAATCTTCATCCCATGAATAAGCGTAGATCTTCTTGCTGTCATCCCATCCATCTGTACTAGGAGCTTCGATCTTAGCTGCTCCTGAAGCGTCCTCTGATGATGCTTCTTCTGATGATGCATCCTCTGATGATGCTGCCTCTGATGTTGCTTCTGATGATTTTGACTCTGTTGTTGAGTTATCTGTCTTGTCACCACAAGCAACAAGTGATAATCCCATAGCAAGTGCTAATGAAAGAGCCAATGCTTTTTTGATTTTTCTCACAAAAAAACCCTCCTTTTAAAATATGTGTGCTATTCCTTTCATTCATACTTCTGCGGATTGACATCTGCATCTGTATTATTTACTGGAATGCCTGCCACTTATTATACACAATCTGATTGACTTATCATTGGCACAATATGTCAAACATGATTATGTATGTGGCTTTCTTAAGATATTATTGACAAATTTCCTTGTCAACATAGGCTTATTATAGGACATATTATCTAATTTGGCAAGCCCTTTTTTATTCTTTTTTATCTTTTTTGTACATTTTTAAATTTTCGTTAAAAAAAATTTACCAATTTGCGACACTGCTTATTTATACTATTTCCACAATTTTAGCTCAATTGACATACAATTTAAATCTTTATCTTTCCGTTGTCTCATTTTTCGCGTAGTTGCAGTTCTCTTTCTGTATAACTCCATCTATATATAATGTGCATTGCGGATTCGTTAAAATGTATACGTTTTTACCACAACGCATATCGCTAATTCTGTTTTTTTCAAGGTACACGTCTTTATGACCTGCTAAATACATATTCTTTATATTTCATTTCTTATATTTTCATTCTTTTTTCATACTCTTTACCACGCCTGCTTCTTTTTATCCATTTCCATCTGTGTTATACTTATCATTATTATATAAGTAGAAAAGGAAACACTATGAGCAACAGCAAAAAGAAAAAGAAGAAAAACAACCATACCTCCGCAACTTCCAATGTACAGGCAAAAAAGCAGACTGCTGTGCAAACAGCAAAACCGGCTAAGGCACAAAATATCGAAACTAAACAGGAAACTGTCAATACTCAGGCTGCCGTCGAAAAGAAGGAACCGGTAAAGGTACAGACTATCGAAAACAAACAGGAGCCGCCGCACGAGTTCAAAGATCCACGCAAGGTTCCACCAAAGGAAGATCTTAAGATTGAGGACAAACTGGAATTTGCAACCATGTCCCGTAAGGAGCGTCGGGCAGCAAAAAGAAAACGATTAAAGGAAACGACCGAAGGAATGACCTTGGTGCAGAAGTTACAATACTTTTTATATGCGTATAAGATGGAGATCCTGCTACCGCTGATCGTGATCATCGCAATCAGCCTGATCGTAGTTGCATTCTTCCGCGGCAACAAACCGATTGCACTCTCCTATGCGGTTGTAAACTGTGAAGATCTGGAAGCACTTGATACCTCTGTCATAGAAGCTGATTATTGGAACTACTATGGTTTTGATGACAATTATCAATTTCAGAAAGTTCTGGATCTGAAGTATGATCCAAGCATTAGCACCAACGAAGCATCCAAAGATGCCGAAAGCGGAAACTACATTGCATTTCCTACTCTCTGTGATGAAAACTACTACGATATTATCATCACAAATAAACGGGGACTGGAATACTTAAGTGAAAGTTCGATCATTCATACACTGGGTGAAGCATTGCCTTCCGATCTGTATGATATTTTCACCGCTGATTACAACGACCAGATCACAACTTCTCCTGCTTACACAGGAAAGAGTGCTCCATATGCAATTAACATCAGCGATACCGACTTCGCAAAGAAACTGAATCCGGGATACAACGATGTCTACATCTGTTTTCCCGGCGTATCCGAGGACAACCAGAAGCGTGTCAAGCAGATCTGTAACTTCATCTTCGATCTCGGATTGGAGCTATAAATAATACCTATATAGAAGAAGATCACACAGGACTGTCTCTGAAGTGATCCAAATATAAATATACCCACTATAAATGACTTGCTGCGGTTTCTGCTCGCAACACATGCCTGATTCGTAAATACTTCTGTGCTAACTCGCCTTCGGCTCAGACAAGCACCCGTATTTACTGGCAATGTGTTGCTTGCGACGAAATCCTCGCAAACGTCATGTTATAGTGGGTATATTCATATAACGGATTCACTCCGAAGACAACCCTGTGTGATCTTCTTCTATCCAGCTATATTCTGTTTTGTTTCTTTTCTATTATAGTAAAGCATTCCGAGGACTAAGACTGCTGCCATCACGACAGTTGCCACGATGCTGCCCTCCATGCCGAATTTACCGCCCGTCAGGAATATATTTTCCGGTTTGATTTCAGAGGAAAGAACAGCACTTCCTACGTTGGTTCCGCTGACAGAGATTCCATAAAAGGTTCCCTGCACAAAATTCCACATGCTGTGGTAGCCCGCTGCACCCCAGATGTCATTTGTTTTTATCACATACAGTGACAGGAATATTCCGATCAGCAGCAGGTTGAGGAATGCCAGAATCGTAAGTCCCGGATTCAACATATGGCAGAATGCAAATGCCAGTGAATTCACAAGAACAGCTTTTACTGCCGAGCTTCGTTTCATCAGGCTTATCATAAAATATCCTCGGAATGCGATCTCCTCACTGAAGCCCTGTACCAAAAATCCGATAAAATACAAAAGCACGATCAGCAGATTGCAGTTCTGATTCCATCCCTTAATATTTATAAATCCAAGAGCAGCACCTGCAAGTACGCAAAGAGAAAAGGATACCGCGCCAATAAGCAAGCCCTGTACATAATGCTTTGCTCCATCTTTCTTAACAAGTCCCATAGAATAATAGGAACGCTTTTCTATCTTATTACAATAGATCAGAACAGAAATGATCAGGATCAGTGTACAGAATAATGTAAGTATATACATTCCGTCTGTCATATTGGTTGCCAGTTCCATCATATCCGAAAAAGATGAATCTCCGTTTAAGAACAGTCGCTGCAGTTGGTCAAACATTTCCATATCTGACAGGAACAGGTACATTTCATATATTGCAGGAATCAAACCTGCAATAAAGCTTCCGACCAGGAATACCAGGATAAACCGCCATATTTCCTTGCCAAACGAATAAATCTTTCCTTCTTCGCCTGCCCGCTTTGCAATCTCAGGCTTTTCTAATCTCATCTTCATATGAAACATCCCCTGTCTGCCATCTTAATCTCTGTCTTAATCTTCTCCATCAACATCCATGTTCATGATCTGACGTTTTCTTGCAAGCTCATCATTTGCCAGATATTCATCATATGTTGTCTGCTTATCGATCAGACCTGTATTGGTAAGTTCGATAATACGGTTTGCTGTTGTCTGTACGAACTGATGATCCTGTGACGAGAACAGAATAACACCAGGGAACTTGATCAGTCCATTATTCAATGCTGTAATAGATTCCATATCCAGATGGTTTGTAGGCTCATCTAAGATCAGGCAGTTTGGAGCCATGATCATTAGTTTGGATAACATGCAACGAACCTTTTCTCCACCGGACAGAACCTTTACTTTCTTGACACCATCGTCACCGGCAAATAACATTCTTCCAAGGAAGCCTCGTACATAAGTTGCATCCTTTTCTTCCGAATACTGTGTCAGCCAATCTACGATGATCAGGTCATTATCGAATTCCTTTGTATTGTCCTTCGGAAAATAGCCCTGTGAAGTTGTAACCCCCCACTTAAAACTTCCCTCATCCGGCTTTTCTTCTCCTGCAAGAATCTTGAACAGCATTGTCGTTGCCTTTGTATTTGGTCCGACAAATGCAATCTTATCATCATGTCCTACTGTGAATGATACATCATCTAACAGTTTCTCGCCCTCTACCGTCTTTGAGATATGTGATACAGTCAATACTTCATTTCCAATCTCTCTCTTTGGACGGAAATCAATATATGGGTATTTACGGCTGGATGGCTTGATATCATCCAGTTCGATCTTTTCCAGTGCTCTCTTTCTGGAAGTTGCCTGCTTGGACTTGGAAGCATTTGCCGAGAATCTCTGAATGAATTCCTGTAATTCCTTGATCTTCTCTTCCTTCTTCTTATTCGCTTCTTTCATCTGCTTGATCATCAACTGACTGGACTCATACCAGAAATCATAGTTACCGGCATATAACTGGATCTTTGCATAATCGATATCGGCGATCTGAGTACATACCTTATTCAAGAAATAACGGTCATGGGATACCACGATAACGGTATTCTCAAAGTTGATCAGGAATTCCTCCAACCATGCAATCGCATCCATATCCAGGTGGTTCGTAGGCTCATCGAGAAGGAGAACGTCGGGATTGCCAAATAACGCCTGCGCAAGCAGTGCCTTAACCTCAGTCCACCATCCAGATCTTTCATCATCATATAATGATATTCTGTGTCTACACCCAGACCATTTAACAAGGTCTCCGCATCGGATTCTGCTTCCCATCCGTTCATATCCGCGAATTCACCCTCAAGTTCAGAAGCACGGATACCATCTTCATCTGTAAAATCTTCTTTTGCATAGATCGCATCTTTTTCTTTCATAATCTCATACAGACGCTTGTTTCCCATGATAACAGTATCGAGTACTGTGTATTCATCGAACTTGTAATGATCCTGCTGTAATACAGACAGACGCTCACCCTCATCCATTGTGACATCGCCCTTTGATGGTTCGATCTCTCCTGAAAGGATCTTCAAAAAGGTTGATTTACCGGCTCCGTTTGCTCCGATCAGTCCGTAGCAGTTACCCGGTACAAATTTAATATTTACATCTTCAAATAAAGCTTTCTTTCCAAATCTTAATGTTACGTTATTTGCACTTATCATCGATACACATACCTTTCCATTTTTCTAATCTAAAAGTATATCAATTAGTTGAATATGTGTCAATTATGAAAAGAACGTATGTGCCTGAAAAAGCCGGAAAAGGCTCATTTTCTAAGTCTTTTCCGGCTGACCGATCAGGGGTGAACCCTTCAGTTCTGTTTTCCTGTTATTTCAGATTCTTTACAATCGGATCATAAAGATCTAATTTACAATGTTCGTCCTTGCTGAAATGGGAACAGTTTAAGCAGCTCTTTTCACCATCCGCTTTGTTGGTCATGCTGTTGCAATGGCATGTCTTTTCATAAGCACTACAACGTTCTGCTACCTCATGATAGGTTTCTGTTGAACTTCTCATCGTTCTTACCTCCTTGACATTTGTCAGTCTTTCTCGCAGATTTCATAGATCCGGTCATGCACCAACAACATCAGGCAATGATATCTGCATAACTGTCTATTATCATCTACATGCATTAGTATCTGCATCTTCTCCGTCATTTATTCCGAACATTACCGGATAGTGTAATGTTTATGTAAAACCATCATTTCTTAGCCATTCTGTTCTTGACAAGATTTCCGCTATTCTGTACAATCAAAAGCAAAAATATTTTTAGGAGATGATCTTTTTTGCACCCCAGTACAATTATCCAGTTATTTACAATTATTCTATTGATCCTGTTGTCGGCATTCTTTTCTTCTGCCGAAACAGCTCTTACAACTGTCAATAAATTCACTCTGCGTTCAATGGCTGACAATGGGAACAAACGTGCTGCCAGAGTTCTTAAACTGATCTCTAACAGTGACAAACTGATCAGCACAATATTAATAGGTAATAACATCGTGAATATTTCAGCTTCCGCTCTTGCAACAACACTTACCACTAATTTATTTGGAAGCAAGGCAGTCGGAATCGCAACAGGAATCCTCACCCTTTTGATCCTGTTATTTGGTGAGATCACGCCGAAAACGCTTGCCCAAAATAACAGTGTTAAAATGTCAATACTTTATGTGGACGTCGTACGGTTTCTGGTATATATCTTTACCCCATTTGTGTTCATCATCAACAAGATCTCTCATGTTATTTTCTGGATCTTACGAATGGATACAAACGGAAGCGCCAAATCCATCACCGAAGACGAGCTGATCACTATGGTAAATGTCAGCGAGGAAGAAGGTGTTATTGAGAACAAAGAAAAGGAAATGATCACAAATGTAGTGGACTTCGGAGATTCCCGTGTACGTGATATTATGATTCCCCGTGCCGATGTGACCATGGTTCCTGTTACTGCTTCTTATGATGAACTGCTGAAGCAATATATGGAGGTTCCTTACACCAGACTTCCTGTTTATAAGGATTCCCGTGATAATGTCATCGGTATTCTGCATGTAAAAGATTTATTTTTTTATAAAGCAACTCATGATATCAACAATTTTGATGTTGCAAAGATCATTCGTGAACCACTCTATGTGTATGAATTTCAGAAGACAAATGATCTTCTGACTAATATGAAATCCAGTTCTAACTCCATCGGTATCGTTCTGGATGAATACGGTGTCAGCGTCGGTCTGATCTCCATGGAGGATCTGATTGAAGAGATCATCGGTGATATCAAGGATGAATACGATGATGCAGAACATAATAATATCGTAAAAATAGATGATACACACTACAGCATCGATGGTGGCATCAAGCTCGATGACTTAAATGATGCTCTGGATCTGGATATTGAATCCGAAGATTACGATTCCATCGGTGGCTATATCATTCAGTTATTAGATCACCTTCCTTCGGTCGGTGATACTGCATCCGACGGAGCAATCTCCTGTAAAGTCACAAAACTGGATAAAAAACGTGTATCCAGAGTTCTTCTTGAAATCCTGCCACAGCCGGATACCGACAATGATGACGGCAACGCATAATGAAGTCTTGTCTTATATGACTTTTACCTGTACTAAAATGCCGGTATCGTGCAGGTATACAGATTCCAATATAATTCGTAATTTATAAAAATTCTGGCAAAACGCTTGTGTTGTGGTTTTTATTCCTATATAATAGAATACTAAGGTTATAAAGTCCTGTATTTCATATCATTTACATGAAAACAGGACTTTCCTATAGAATTCATACAGATTTGGTTACGTTTGGGAGAGATTCTAATGAATAAAAATATTACTCGCAGAAAAAAATTATTACAGATCGCAACTTCTCTAAGTTACATTGATCCGGATGATATACCCGAGATTGATCTATATATGGATCAGCTAACAACCTTTATGGAGGATAAGCTGAACGCTAATAAGCGAAGCGAAGAAGACAAGACCATGACGAAGACCATGATCAACAATTATACGAAAAACAACCTTCTCCCGCCCCCTGACAAGAAGCGTTACTCCAAGGATCATCTGATCATGCTGTTGTATATTTACTACCTCAAGAACTTTGTAAGTATCACTGATATCCAGACACTTCTTGCCCCGATGAATAACAACGACTGCTATAACGGCGAGTCCCCGGTCAATATCGAAGAGGTCTACCGCAAATTATTCAATTATGAGATTGATAACTATAACGATATTATCAAGAGCATTTTATCTACCTATGATAAGGCATCCGATATGTATGATCCGGAAACAGACGCTTATCTTCATGATATGTGTATGGTATCTATGTTGTCCGTCGATGTCTATGTTAAGAAGAAATGTATCGAGCATCTGATTGATGATATGCATTCCGTTCAGGAACAAACATTGAAGCAGAATGCACAGAAAGCAAAAACTGCCGAGAAAATAAAGAGCACCGAGAAAGTTACCGTAACCGGCAAGGCAAAAACTGCCGAAAAGATTACTGCAAACAGCAAAACGAAAGCTGTGGAAAATACCAAAGCAAACAGAACAACGACCGGCAGTAAAAATAGTGGACGCTAAAGACAGCACCAAAGAATAAAAGCACGAACCCACCAGCAAATAGATCCTATGCACTATATAAATACCGCTTTTCGGAAACAGACATTTCTGTTCCGAAATAACAAAAGGCTGAATGTCTTGCACAAAAATGTACAGAGCATTCAGCCTTTTATTATATTTAAATCCACAACAGAGATCTTGAATTTTCCATACCTGTCATATCAGTTTTCTTGCCACTGCGTAATTGATATTTTTTTCATTTACAGTTTAGTCTGTTAAAATCACGGATCACAGCAAGGGCAGGCAGGGCATTTCCATCATAATCGAATAAGGCCTGATTCGCCCACTCATTTCCTCCCGGTCCTTTTTCTCCGGTATATGCAAGTGCTGCTTCTGTCGCCCAACCACATCCCGGAACCGGAATCCATGAAGGCTCCCAGTAATAGAAGCCTTCTCCACTCGGAATATCTGCGATCAGTTTCAAAAAGTCTTTCATAAATGAAGCCTGTCCTTCCTTTGTCATCGAATAATTCAGCTTCTCTACAAGCTCCGGCTTTGTCGCCATTCCTTTTAACTGATCCAGCGGTTTACCCTCGCGATCGCGATAATCTTCCATCGTGCCGTGCCAGAACGGATAATAAGACAAGCCTATAATGTCAAATGGTTCTGCTCGCTTTGTAAATTCGTCGAACCACTCCACATACATCTCATTAAAGCCACCATTGTCCAGATGGATCATGATCGGAATATCCGCCTGAATCTCTCTCACTGCACGGATTCCTGCATTCAGATACTTTGCGATCCGGTCAAACTCCGGTTTCTTACCGCCTGGCCAGAGCAGACCATTTGTCAGCTCATTTGCAACCTGTACCATTTCCGGAAGCAGGCCTTTGTCTTTTAGTGTCTGCATGACTTCTTTTGTATACTGATATACCGCTGCCTCCAATTCGTCCTCGTTCATACCCTGCCATGCTTTTAGTGTCGTCTGTTTTCCCGGATCCGCCCAGAAATCACTGTAATGAAGATCCAGCAGATATCCAATTTGATATTTTTTTGCACGTCCGGCAAGAATAATCACTTTATTCAAATCGTTGGTCCCTGCGCCATATGGGGTACCATCCGGCGCATATGGATCATTCCAGAGTCTTAATCTCACAGAATTTGTACCATATGCTTTCAAAATAGCAAATAAATCCTGTTCTACACCATTATCATAATACCTCGCACCACAGGTTTCTTCCTCCAGCAGGGTGGAAATATCCATTCCTTTTATAAACATAACATCCTCCTTTTAATACAGCTTCTGCCTATATATCTTTCAAAAATCAACTTCATACTTCCGCAGCCTGCTTTTACAGTTTTTTATCTGCCGTCCTGCGTTTATTAGGCATCTTTTACGGAGCAGTACTGATGATCTTTTAATTTATATTTTCCCTTTTATAATCATCACATTTTTTGCATCAACAGAGATTTTTCCGTTTACAACCTGTCCACTCAGAAGTTCTGTCACATTCAGAAGTTCTGCCGCCACATCGCCCTCATTGATATAAAAGGCATAACGGTGTGTATCCGTATAACGCTCATGATATTCCACGTTCTCAGGCAGTTCCTTTATCCGGATTCCTGCATTTGTAATCAGCTCTTTGATCAGTTCTGTCATCTTCCGATAATCAAGTCCGTCATAGAGCTGCATAAAATTCGTTGTAACCGGGCGATCCGGAGTCAGCTTCTTCACCAGATCAATCTCAAATTCCATATAATCATTCATATTCCATGTCGTGAATCTCTTCCATTCCAGATTTAAGCCCATAATACTGTACTCGCCATTTTCATAACTTCTACCTCTTATCTTTCTTTTATATTCAGCGCGGATGCGCCACCCTACAAACTTTAATTATATTTATCCAAAGAAAAAAATTCTCTCGTAGCTTACATATAGCACCATATAGATCCATCTTTAACCCTTATAAAACATGCTTTTTTCTTCTGGTCATGATTCCAGCTCACAATCTCATCATCATCGATAGTTACTGTTATTCCTTTGTTCATTACAAATTCCATAAAAACCCACCTTTCTCTACCCCCTATTATTTTACTAATCCTTTTTATAGCGGAGCGCATCGACCTTTGACACGCTCCAAGAAAAAGGATGGGAACTCATGCGTTGAGAGGGGGGGAAAAACAACGCATAAAAAAAGTAAGTACAACACACAATTCATGTGTTGCACTTACTTTACAACGAATAATTTTATTTTTCTGTGTATTCCATACAGGATTCCCTGACGATCAGATTACAAGGAATCTCCGCCTTTAACGGAGTACGGATACTAAGGTTTGATGCAGCATAGATCAGATTAGCACCATGCTGTCCCATATCATATGCCGGAGCATTTACGGTTGTAAGTGCAGGAACTGTATACTCACTAAGCTCTGTGTTATTAAAGCCAACAAGCGATATATCCTCCGGCACTTCCATATCCGCTTCCTTGAATGCCTTTAATGCTCCTACTGCAAGAGCATCACTGGCTGCAAAGATTGCACTTGGACGTTCGTCAGCTTCTGCTATTACTTTCCCCATCTCATAACCAGAGAATGTATTGAAGCTTCCCTCATACAAATATTTCTCATACGGGAGTTTTTTCTCCTTCATATATGCAATGTATTCTTCTAGTCTCGGATCTACCAGAAGCTCATGATCGCCCACAAACTCTTTACCACCCATGAAACCGATCTTACGATGTCCCAGATGATACAGATAGTCAAGTGCATCCCGTACTGCCTGTTTGAAGTCCATTGTCAGGGATGTAATGTTGTAGTTCTCAACCTTCATATCCAGAAATACAATATTACTGCATATCTCTATAAATGATTTTACTTCCTCATGCGCAAACTTACCCAGACAGATAATTCCATCACAACCACGCAGCATGTCCAGGTAGTTGCTGTCATTCCGAAATACCCGAACCAGTTCAATCGACTGGCTGATACAGAAATCCTCGATTCCCTTTCTTGCGGACAGATAATAACTATCCTTCATCTCATCCTCTGCGGAAAACCAGAGTACAAGACCAAGTTGGAATGACTTCTTCAATCTGGCTGACTTTTTCTTTGTATAGTGTAGCTCTTTTGCTGTCCGAAGGACTCTTTCCTTAGTCTCCGGTAAAACATTTAATGTCGGATCATCGT
Organism: Clostridium sp. AM46-21; assembly: GCF_003480025.1. Taxonomy (NCBI): domain Bacteria; kingdom Bacillati; phylum Bacillota; class Clostridia; order Eubacteriales; family Clostridiaceae; genus Clostridium; species Clostridium sp. AM46-21. The sequence goes on along the minus strand of NZ_QUIB01000017.1, from coordinate 14,162 downwards.
TCAAAATTCTTGAAACTGTAGCCGGTGACACATTTGCCCGTCTCGCAATATCCTTGATTGTCGTCATAATGTACCTCTTTACTCCATATTTATTGGATAAATTTACTATATTTTTACTAACTTAGTGTAACAGATTTCTTTTTATTTTTCAATTACTTTTTCAGTAAATCTTTACTAAAGTGTGGTTGACATTTTACTAAACATATGTTATCCTGTCACTATAAAGAACAAACAGACTTAGGAAAACAGGCACATCTGTACAAGTAAACACACATTTACGCATCGTACAGGTGTAAGCACATTAATTATCATGTATGATCAGGAGGACAAACATATGAAACATGCATCTGAATTAATAAAAGACTTTGAATCAGAACAGTACAATGAATTATTAACCGATATCTATGTCGATGAGCATCTGCTCGCTTATCAGAATGGCAGATATATCGCTGCTCTTCAGGAATTCATCAAAGATTTCGGAGACACAGAGGTATCTATCTTCTCCGCTCCGGGTAGAAGTGAAGTAGGCGGAAATCATACTGATCATCAGCATGGTCAGGTACTTGCCGCATCTATCAATCTAGATGCGATTGCCATCGTTGCAAAGACTTCCGATGATAAGATCCAGGTTATCTCAGACGGATATGATCTCATTACAATCGACGCATCCGACCTTTCTCTTGTAGAAAGTGAAAAAGAAACAACAACGGCTCTGATCAAGGGTGTTGCTGCCGGATTAAAGGAACACGGACACGCTGTCGGCGGCTTCAAAGCATATATCACCAGTGATGTACTGATTGGTGCCGGCCTTTCATCTTCTGCAGCATTCGAAACAATCATCGGAACCATCTTGTCGGGACTTTATAATAATGGTTCCGTATCTGCAATCGAGATCGCGATCATCGGCCAGTATGCAGAAAATGTATACTTCGGAAAACCTTGCGGCCTGATGGATCAGATGGCATCTTCCGTCGGAAATCTTGTACATATCGACTTTGCAGATCCAGCCGATCCTATTGTTGAAAAGATCGACTTTGATATGGCAAAGAGCGGTTACAGTCTCTGTATCACTGATACAAAGGGCTCTCATGTAGATCTGACTGCTGACTATGCTGCAGTTCCTGCCGAGATGTGTGCCGTTGCGGAGATGCTTGGCAAACCGGTATTAAACGAATTAAGCGAACAGGATATTATCGACCACATGGCTGACATCCGCACCAAACTCGGCGACCGTTACCTGCTTCGTGCCCTTCACTATTTTGAAGAAGTAAAACGGGTAGAAATTCAGGTTGCTTCCCTGACAAAGGGTGATATGCCTGCATTCCTTGCAGCGGTTAAAGCATCCGGTGATTCTTCTTTCAAGTATTTGCAGAACGTATATACGAATAAAGATATTCAGGCTCAGAATGTATCTGTTGCTCTGGCTGTCAGTGATATCACACTTGGAAGTCACGGAGTCAGCCGTGTTCACGGCGGTGGATTTGCCGGAACTATTCAGGCATTTGTAGAAAACGATACTGTTGAGACGTATCGCCAGGCTATGGATCACGTATTTGGCGGAGGCTCCTGCCATGTACTGAAGATCCGTAAATACGGCGGTATGCAGGTACTGTAAAACAGACGACATGATATAATGAATGCAAAATTATTTGCTCGCAAGGATGCTGATTTTGCGGAATGCATTGAGTGAGCTATGCTCACGATATAATGAACGCAAAATCACTTGCTTGCAAGGGGGCTGATTTTGCGGAATGCATTGAATGTGCGAAGCACATGATATAATAACAAATTTTATGGGAGGTTATGACTATGATAGAAACATATATCAAAGAATTGGTTACTTATGGTTTAAACAAAGGACTTGTAGATCCTGCAGACGAAATATATGTTACAAACCGTCTGCTAGAGTTATTCGACATTCAGGAATACAACGAACCGGCTGAGATTCCATCCCGTCCGCTCGTTGATATCTTAAACGATATGTTAGATTATGCATACCGGCACAAGCTGATGGAGGATGACACGATCACAAACCGTGATCTTTTCGATACAAAGATTATGGGTATGCTCACTCCTGCTCCATCTGTTGTACGGAAAATATTTGCTGATAAATATGCCGTATCCCCAAAGGAAGCAACGGATTATTATTATGCTTTCAGTAAGGCTACAAACTATATTCGTGAAGATCGTATCGCAAAGGATGAAAAATGGGTTACGGAAACGGAATACGGTCCGATCGATATTACGATCAACCTGTCCAAGCCGGAGAAAGACCCAAGAGATATCGCGAAAGCAGGAAAGGCAAAGAAATCCGGTTATCCAGCCTGTCTGCTCTGCCGTGAAAACGAAGGTTATGCCGGACATTTCTCACATCCTGCCAGACAGAACCACAGGATCATGCCTATTACCTTAGATGGACAGGCATATTACTTACAGTACTCCCCTTATGTGTACTACAACGAGCACTGTATTATCTTTAATGCAAACCACACACCAATGAAGATTGACCACGCTGCGTTTGTAAAGCTACTTGATTTTGTCCGGTTGTTCCCTCACTATACAGCCGGCTCCAACGCAGATCTTCCGATCGTTGGCGGTTCCATTTTAAGCCATGACCATTTTCAGGGTGGCGGCTATACATTTGCAATGGCAAAGGCTCCATATGAATCAAACTTTACTTTACCTGGTTACGAAGACCTGACAGCCGGTATCGTCAAATGGCCTATGTCTGTTATCCGTCTTCAAGGTTCTGATCCTGCACGTATCGCAGATGCAGCAGATCACATCCTGACAGCATGGAGAAATTACACAGACGAAGCTGCATATATCTACGCTTACACAGACGATACTCCACATAACACGATTACTCCGATCGCAAGAATGCATGGAGATCTGTTCGAACTGGATCTGGTACTTCGTAACAACATCACAACCGAAGAATGTCCGATGGGGCTCTACCACCCACACAGCCAGTATCATCATATTAAGAAGGAAAATATCGGTCTGATCGAGGTCATGGGTCTGGCTGTTCTTCCTGCAAGATTAAAAGGTGAAATGTCAGAGCTTGAGGATGCAATCTTAAATCACAAGGACATCCGCGCAAATGAAGCTATCGAAAAACATGCAGACTGGGTTGATGAATGGATTGGAAATTATGACATTACTCCGGAAAATATCCATGGAATCATCCAGAACGAGATCGGCAAGGTATTCTCAAAAGTTCTGGAATGCTCCGGTGTATACAAAAATACCACCGAAGGCAGAGAAGCCTTCATGCGCTTTGTAAATACCCTTTAATCCCCGCTTCGCTTCCTAATACCAAATATATAGGGGATTTTCTCCCCGCATGGTCGGGCAGACTGATGTCTGTCCGACCAATTTTATGTCTGCACAGGCACTATGGCAAACAGAGTACTGTGCAAATGACATCAAGCGAAGATTTCGTAATAAATTGCATATATCAGCAAATATGGGGGCTTGTTTGAGCCGTCAGGCGAGTTAGCACAGGAATATTTGCGAATCAGATATATGCAGTTTATAGAAATTGAAGCGAGTCATTTGCACAGTACTCTGTTTGCCGCAGTGCCTGCGCAGACATAGGTTGGTTGTAGGACAAACAAAATCCTCCGGAAACGGATCGTCTTGATCCATTCCCGGAGGATTTCCTGTTTTATATGTTGTTATTCTGAATCTTTCTTTTCTTTATCCAGATTCATTCTGCTGAATACAAGTTCATAACCATCTTTACCATAATTAAGAGATCTGTTCACTCTGCTGATTGTTGCTGTCGATGCACCGGTCTTCTCGGCAACTTCCAGATAAGTATTATCTTCCTTTAACATCTTCGCAACCGCAAATCTCTGGGCTATGGACAGCAATTCATTTACCGTACAAACATCTTCAAAGAAATTAAAACATTCCTCCTCTGTCTCCAATGTCAGTATTGCTTCAAACAGATCACGGACTGCTTCTGTATGTACTGTCTTTCCCATAACTCATACTCCTTTGCCACTTTTATGCTGTGAAAATCCGGATCATCCTCAGACTTTCATGCACTTTTACAATCTAAAGTATTAATATGATAACTCAATTTCTTATAATTTGCAATCTTTTTTAATCCAGATTGCAAGTCCCTGACGGTTTACATAGAATTCGCCGCAGCCTTCTTCATCGATACGGATATCATACTTTGCATTTCCCATTACATCTGCGAAATGACAGCCTGCAAACTGTCTTCCGACATACATGCGCTTTGTTCCGCCGGTTCCATCTGACATAATAACTGCCAGACCGGAATTCTCATGCTCTGCATCTCCTTCTCTGGTAAAGCCGACAACATCCGGATGATCAAAGTAGTCATGCTGTGTTCCGTATGCATATTTCTTACGAAGCTTTAACAGTTTGTTCATGATTGTCTTTCTGGACTTGATCTTAGCCGCAGGAATGCCTTCATAATCACCCATGAACATACATGGATATCCCTGTTCTCTTAATAAAATGATCGCATATGCCAGTGGTTAACCACTCTGCTACAGCAGATTCCAGCACACCGCCCGGCTGTGATTCATGATTCTCTACAAATGTAACTGCCTTTGCAGGATTACTCATCATCATGGAGCCATCCAGTAACCGGCTCAGATCATATTCTCCCTCTGCAACGGATGCATCATGGAAACTGAAATGCAGCGGCACATCAAACATAGATGGCTGATTGTCCGCAGACGCGATGTAATCATTGATATAGTCACATCTCCAGTGCCAGAAGTCACCTACCGTAAAGATCTCTTTTTCTTCTTCTCCGGCATTCGAAGCAGCTTCTGCAAAGTCTCTGATGAACCATCCCGGAATCTTCTCTGCTTCCTGGAAACGGAATCCGTCCACTCCGGTCACATCCTCATACCACTTCGCCCATGCCATTAATTCATCATATACTTCCTGATTGTACAGATCCAGCTCACTGCCTATGATATAATCATATTTGCTGAGCTTGTATTTCTTCTCTGCTTCCGTCTCTGTCATACCAGACAGTTCGCAGACACGCCTCTTAAAATCATCCTGCTGCCAGTCAATCCCTGCAAAATGATTCCAGTTCCATTTGAACTTGGAATACTTGCTCTTTCTGCCCGGGAAGGTGAACTTCGACAAGGCTCCAACTATCTTTTTATTACCGATCATCTGCGGAATATCCTTGGCATTAAAATCTGCTGCCGTAACCTTCTCCACAGAATCTGCGCCTAACTTCTGTCTGACTGCGATATCTGCATATACATTGATTCCCTGCGCCTTCATTGCATCGATTGCTTCCAGATATTCTTTCTTTGTACCATATCTGGTTCCAACCGAACCCTTCTGATTAAATTCACCCAGATCATACAGATCATATGGCGCATAGCCCCTGTCATCTTTTCCCGCTGCCCCTTTGGTTGCAGGTGGAAACCATACAGCAGTTGCACCGAGCTTTTTCAATGTCGCTGCATCCTTTACCGCTTTCGCCCATAATGTCTGATCAGCCGGTGTATTTGCATTAAAATACTGCACCAGCAGTCCATTATCTTTCATCTTGCTACCTCCACGATTATATAGTTAATTGCACCCCGCTATTATAACGCTTTAATTCTCTCGATTGCTTCTACTGTATTCTCATATGTACCAAATGCTGTCAGTCTGAAATATCCTTCACCACTCGGTCCAAAGCCTGAGCCCGGTGTACCTACGACATTTGCATTTGCAAGCAGATAATCAAAGAACTCCCATGAAGTCATCTTATCCGGTGTCTTTAACCAGATATATGGTGCATTCACACCGCCGGATACGGAATAGCCTGCTGCCTTTAATCCATCATAGATCACCTTCGCATTGTTCATATAATATGCAATCTGTGCCTTTGTCTGTGCTTTACCTTCTTCTGAATATACAGCTTCTCCTGCTGCCTGAACAATATATGGAGCACCATTAAACTTGGTTCCATGTCTTCTAGCCCATAAACCATGAAGTGCAACACCATTTGCATCCTTCAGATCCTTTGGTACAACTGTAAATCCAAGACGGGTTCCGGTAAATCCTGCATTCTTCGAAAAGCTTCGAAGCTCGATCGCACAGGTTCTTGCACCTTCGCACTCGTAGATAGAATGTGGTACATCGTCTTCACTGATATATGCTTCGTATGCTGCATCATAGATGATCACAGCTCCGATCTTATTTGCGTAGTCAACCCATTCCTGAAGCTGTGCTTTGCTGATGGTCGCTCCTGTCGGATTATTTGGGAAACACAGATAGATAATGTCCGGCTCCTCCTTTGGGAATTCCGGTGCAAATCCATTCTCCTCCAGACAAGGCATATAGATCACATCGCTCCAGAGTCCGGTCTCTTTATCATAAGTTCCGGTTCTGCCTGCCATTACATTTGAATCTACATAAACAGGATAAACAGGATCACATACAGCAATCTTGCTTTCCGGTGCAAAAATCTCCTGAATATTTGCAGAATCGCTCTTTGCACCATCACTTACAAAGATCTCATCAGCAGAAATATCAACTCCATGGTCAATATAGTCATTCTTTACGATGGTATTTCTTAAGAATTCATATCCAAGATCCGGTGCATAGCCCTTAAATGTCTCTGCTACCGCCATCTCATCTACAGCCGAATGCAGTCTCTCAATAATAGCAGGCGCAAGCGGCTGTGTTACATCTCCGATGCTCAGACGGATAATCTTCTTATCAGGATGTGCCGCACTGTACTCTCTCTGTTTCTTTGCTACTGTTGAAAATAAATAGCTTCCCGGAAGCTTCAGATAATTCTCATTTGCCTTAAACATGTCATTTCCTCCTAAAATCTGTCAGTCTCGCCGTCAAACACTACCTTGGCCGGACCTGTCATGTATACCTTATTGTTCTCTCTATCAAAACGGATGATCAGATCGCCGCCTAATAATTTTACGGTTACCTCATCATCTGTCTTTCCATTTAATACACATGCAACTGCAGTTGCACATGCTCCGGTTCCGCATGCCAGTGTCTCTCCGGTTCCTCTCTCCCATACACGCATCTTTACGGTATGACGGTCGATCACCTGAACAAACTCCGCATTCACACGGTTCGGAAATACTTCATGATGCTCGAATAACGGACCAGCTTTCTCCAACGGGAAATGTTCTGTATCGTCTACGAACATAACTGCATGTGGATTTCCCATGGATACACAGGTCATATGATAATCCACACCTGCTACTGTGATCTTCTCGTCGATCACCTGCTCTTTATCTGAACGCACAGGCACCTGATCTGCCTTGAGGATCGGCGCACCCATGTCAACTGTTACCATATCAACCTTGCCGTCCTTTATCACAAAATCCAGATATTTGATTCCGGCAAGTGTCTCTACAGATATCGAAGTCTTATCCGTAAGTCCATAATCATATACATACTTTCCTACACAACGGATACCGTTTCCACACATCTCAGATCTGGAACCGTCTGCATTATACATATCCATTGTAAAATCTGCTTTATCGGATGGCTTAATCAGGATCACTCCATCACTTCCAACACCAAAATGCCGGTCACTCATGGCAATCGCCAGTTTCTCAGGATTTTCTACCTTCTCTGAAAAACAATTTATGTACACATAATCGTTTCCAAGACCTTCCATCTTTGTAAACTTCATATTCGTGCCTCCTTAAAACAGTGCTGTATGTTCCAATATCATATATGCCATTTCAACAATATTGATACCATTATCCATGCTCTTTTTCTGCAGATACCGATGAGCGCCCTGCTCATCAAATCCATTGTCATTCATTAATTTCAGCTTTGCAGCCTTAATTACCTTTTTTTCATCTTCTGTGCGTTCCTTTGGTTTCGTCTTGCGTTTTTTACGCTCCCACAGAATATTTTCAACCGTCAGTGAAACAGTATTGATAAAATCCTGTGTACGAAGTGGCATCGGCAGGCATGTAATCCCACTTTCTCTACACGCCTCGTAATGCACACGAGATGCAATCACAAGCATATCAAAATAATCCGGTATATTTGCCGCCAGCTCCGAAAATAACATATCCGGATACTGGTATCCGCATATAATAAGACCATCATCACACGCATCTGCTGCCTGTGCTGCCTGTGCTCCGGTCGTACATACCTGAGTTACATTGATCCCATGTCGAACCAAAAGATTTTTTATGCTTTTTGCTTCTTCTATCTTTGCAAATAGTACAATTACATTTACCAAAACAACAACCTCTCACCCGACCAGTTTCAGTTCCTTATATTTTCATGGAACAAATTGATTCTATAATATAGCAACACAGGCACCCATAAAATGGGTGTCTGTATTACTCCTTGTTCTTCTTCGGTTTTACTTAAACATACCGGCTTCTGATCAGACTTTGTAAAGGTAATTGCTGATCTCCCAGTCAGTGACCTGTCTGGTATATTCGTTCCACTCATCTAATTTTGCTGATGTGTAACGTGTAAAGATATGCTCACCAAGTGCTTCCTTCATGAAGTCACTGTCTCTCATACATAAAACAGCTTCTCTTAAGTTTGCCGGAAGGCTCTCGATGTGTCTTGCTTTCTTTTCTTCTCTTGTTAATTCAAAGATATTGCTGTCAACACTTGGTACAAGCGGAAGCTGTCTCTTGATTCCGTCTAATCCGGCTTTTAAGCATACAGCCATTGCCAGATATGGATTTGCTGTTGGATCCGGGCAACGAAGCTCTACTCTCGTTCCTGCTCCTCTTGCACTTGGGATACGAACCAATGGGCTTCTGTTTTTTGCTGACCATGCAATATAAATCGGTGCTTCATAACCAGGAACCAGTCTCTTATAAGAGTTTACTAATGGGTTTGTGATTGCTGTCATCTCTCTCATATGTTCCATGATACCTGCAATGAAGTAATATGCTTCCTGGCTTAAACCAAGCTTATCATTATCATCTGCAAATATATTTTTGCCATCCTTTGACAAGGACATATTCATATGCATACCGGAACCACATACGCCATACTTTGGTTTTGGCATAAATGTAGCACACAAACCATGCTTCTTGGCAATTGTCTTAACAACGAGCTTAAATGTCTCGATGCTGTCGGCAGTCTTTAATGCCTCGCCATACTTGAAATCTATCTCATGCTGTGCAGGAGCAACCTCATGGTGGGAAGCTCAATCTCAAATCCCATCTGTTCCAGTGTCAGTACCATATCTCTTCTGGCATTCTCACCGAAATCAAGTGGTCCAAGATCAAAATAGCTTGCACGCTCGTAAGTATTCGTTGTTGGTAATCCATTCTCATCTGTCTGGAACAAGAAGAACTCACATTCAGGACCTACGTTCATCATGTAACCCATATCAGCAGCTTCCTTCAATGCCTTCTTCAGAACATATCTTGGATCACCTTCAAATGGAGTGCCATCCGGCTTATAAACATCACAGATCAGTCTGGCAACCTTACCCTGCTGTGGTCTCCAAGGGAAAGTCTCATATGTATCATAATCTGGATAGAGATACATATCGGATTCCTCGATTCTTGCAAATCCTTCAATAGAAGAACCATCAAACATAATCTTGTTATCCAGTGCTTTTTCAATCTGACTTGAAGTTATAGCAACATTCTTAAGGTCTCCAAAAATATCTGTAAACTGAAGTCTGATAAACTCTACATCATCTTCTTTTACCATCCTTAAGATATCTGCTTTCGTGTACTTACCCATAATATACTCCTTTTCATTACTTAATGTTGATATAATGCAGCGTCTGGTTATATAAAAGTATTCCACTGTTGCATTCTTTCCTGTGGACAGACTCCATCCACATTAAAGTTCTTAATAATCATAAACGCATCCCTTTATTTTGTCAACGAAAACCACACTTTATCATAAGGCTTACCGGTCAAATATCTTCACATAGCCGGCAGCGTTCATTTTCTGTTTTTATCTTTTTTTCTTTGTAAATACAGTATTGCCAATAAACACCGCAAGCCCGCCATAGCCGACCGCTTCTATCAATCCTGTTATAGTTTCCCGCACAGTTGTATCTGTATGATCGATATAGGCAAACTGTTCGATTGCGGATAAGAGCCAGTACTTGCGGAAAAACACATCTCCATCAGCAAGAATCTGATCCAGACCTGTTATCACTGTTGAGAATAAAAGTACAATAATGAGATTCACCGCAACTGCCATTCCTGCATTTTTTACATTCATCGCAACTGCCATATAGATATAGGAAGAAACTACATACATAACAAGCATTAAAAGAAACACTCGGATAAATCCTGTCACATCCTCGCGTTCGATTGTTCCATGCCAGAATATCGCCCCGGCAATCAACGATACAGCTACATATAAAAGATAACCGATGCCTGCTATCACCGTTGTCGCATACAATTTAGCCATATAAATCTGACGTGTCTGATACCCGCGTTCCAGCATCAGCGAATAGACACCATTCCGTTTCTCTGCCCCGATCATGATCGTGGTCACAATTGCATACAAGATAGAGAGAATCTGCATCAGTGAAACAGCGATTCCTGCACAGTCAAACAGATTTATGTCTGTAAATGCATCCACATCCGTATCATATCCACCCGCTGCTTCCATCAGCTCTCCAGATATCATATGTGTTGCAGCATAAAACAATGCAAATCCAACTAATACCATTCCAATGATCACAATGCATGCAATACGAAATGTCTTATTCTTCCTGATTCTGTAATTCTCTGCACGAATGATCTGATTCATCATTTGTTTCCTGCCTTTCCGTCTTACCTGTTATTTTCTGTACAGCATATTATTTTAATCTACTAGCCCTGTTGATTTCTCTAATGTATTCTGGTCCTGTCTTTTCTCCTGTTTATTATTCTGATCTGCTATATTTGTTTTATAATTTTACTTGATATTCTACACTCATGCTATATGTTTACGTTGTTTTTTGGAATCGTGTAATAATATAATCCTCAACTGCTTCCTCGCTGCCTGCCTGCTGAAGCAGTTCTTCTCTTGTATATTCCATACAGATCCTGCCATGATCCATAATCAGATACCGATTGCAAAGTTTTACCAATTCACCGATCACATGACTGCTGATCAATATTCCGATTGACCGATCCTCATGCATTGCCCACAGACGTTCTTCCAGATCCTGCATTCCCTGTACATCCAGACCATTTAACGGCTCATCTAAGATCAAAAGTCTCGGATCACCGAGCATTGCAACCGCTATGCCAAGTCTCTGTTTCATTCCAAGTGAATACCTGCCAGCCAATTTCTTTCCAGCTTCTGCAAGCCCCATCTGGTGCAGCAGGCTCTCATATACTGCTTCATCCTCTACCCCAAATAATCTGCCAAAATATCGAAGATTCTCGATTCCAGACATATCAGTATATATATTTGGATTCTCGATCAGCGTTCCTACGTCCTGCGTTCTTCGTTCTCCTAAAAAACTGATTTCTCCCGAATCAACCGGAATACTTCCTGCAATTGCCCTCATCAATGTCGTTTTACCTGCTCCATTGCCGCCCAATAACCCAATGACATCCCCTGTCCAGATAGACAATGATACATCATCCAATACTGTACGTTCCTTATATTTTTTTGTAACATGATCTATCTGTACGATCTTCTCTGCCATAAAGGTCTCCTTGCATTCTTTTTTTGTGCTAATCCTTTTTTCATATTGCTAATTATCCATTTATTCTTCATCTAACAATATAACTATACCTTCTATATTTAATAATATCTTTAATCAAAATTTTATCCCAGATGATTCAGGACGTCAATATTGCATTAAATAAGTCAAATGTTGTTTTTCATATAAACACGAAATCTGCATTTGGCTTATTAACATAAACATAAAAAGGATGATTGTGAATCACTTCACAACCATCCTTCATTTTCAGATTGTATGCACACCCTACGGTGTAACCAATGAATATAGATTAATCTACTACGTATGGTAAAATTGCAATCTGTCTTGCTCTCTTAACTGCTACAGTTAAAGCTCTCTGATGCTTAGCACAGTTACCGGTAATTCTTCTAGGAAGGATCTTACCTCTTTCAGAGATGTATCTCTTTAACTTGTTTGCATCTTTATAATCGATAACAGCAGTCTTATCTGCACAGAATACACATACTTTCTTTCTTCTACGAATATTTCTTCTCTTCATTGGAGCGTCTGCTCTATCTGTCTTTGTATAAGCCATTGTATTTACCTCCTTCTTTACTTGAATGGTAAATCATCCTCTATACCTTCCGGAATACTCATAAAACCTTCTGCACTTGCATTTGCAGGTGAAGGTCTGCCAGCTGGCTGATAACTTCCGCCATCTGATGAAGAACTTCCTTTGCTTTCAGCAAATTCCTGGTCTTCGATAACAACATCTGTTGTATATACTTTGTTTCCATCTTTATTGGTATAACTGCCTGTCTGGATTCTTCCAGTAGCCACGATCTTTGTACCCTGTTTCAGATACTTTTCAGCAAATTCTGCTGAACGGCCAAAAGCAACACAGTTAATAAAATCTGCGGTCTGATCACCATTTCTGTTAAAACGTCTATCTACAGCGAGAGTGTATCTGGCAATTGCCATCTGATCATTCCCCTGAGAATATCTGATCTCTGGATCTCTTGTTAAACGACCCATTAAAATTACTTTATTCATACGGAATTCCTCCTATTACTCAGCGTCTAAACGAACGCAAAGATATCTGAGAACAGGCTCCATGATACGAACATTAGCTTCAAGCTGTGCTGGTACATCAGCTTCTGCATCGAACTGAATGAAGTAATAGTAAGCTTCGCCCATCTTCTGGATTTCATAAGCAAGCTTCTTGAGTCCGCAGTCTTCAACATTAGTGATAGTTGCATTAGCTTTCTCGATGTAAGCCTTTACTTTCTCAACTGCTGCTGTTCTAGCATCCTCATCAATCTTTGCATTAACTACTAAAGTTAACTCATACTTGTTCATGTAATTGCACCTCCTTATGGTCTCTGGCCCATATATGATATATGAGCAAGGAAATATATGATTATTAACACATCACAGAACAAAATAATATCATAAAGGTTCCCATGTTGCAAGGATTTTTTTATTATTTCAATACTTTTTTCTATTTTATTGCTATTCTATAAAACCTTTAAAATTCTTTTCAACTAATTTTCTCGGTACCATCACCTGATGATTGCACCCTTTACATTTCAAACGAAAATCCATACCAACGCGAAGGATCTCCCATTCATTTGCACCACATGGATGCGGCTTCTTCATCTTAATTACCTGACCAACATTAAACTCCATACTGCACACTCCTTATTTATCAACACCTGAATCTGATTTTCTCTCAGTCTTTTTACAGATAAAAGAAAAAGCTGAAATCGTTATGATTTCAGCTTTTCAAAGTCGTGCCCAAAGCTGGAATCGAACCAGCGACACGAGGATTTTCAGTCCTCTGCTCTACCAACTGAGCTATCTGGGCATATTACATAATAGTAGCGGGGACAGGATTTGAACCTATGACCTTCGGGTTATGAGCCCGACGAGCTTCCAGACTGCTCCACCCCGCGATATAAATAAAAAAGAAATGGGCGGAGGTGGATTCGAACCACCGAAGCATTACGCAGCAGATTTACAGTCTGTCCCCTTTGGCCACTCGGGAATCCACCCATTTTTTGCTTTTCAGCAAAAAGCCGATGATCGGACTCGAACCGATAACCTGCTGATTACAAATCAGCTGCTCTGCCAATTGAGCCACATCGGCATATTAAATTAAATGACCCCAACGAGATTCGAACTCGTGTTACCGCCGTGAAAGGGCGATGTCTTAACCGCTTGACCATGGGGCCTTATAAGATTAGCTCCCCGAGTAGGCTCGAACCTACAACCCCTCGGTTAACAGCCGAGTGCTCTACCATTGAGCTATCGAGGAATAACACCTGGTATACCACGGCGTACTCATCAAGCCTAACACAGATTCAGGTTGATGTCAATACTTTTTATTTCATGTACCTTCAGAATTTCATACAGAAAGTCTTACGACTTCATTCTCTCCAATCTCTTCCGCTTATCTTTCGAACCTCTCAGGATAAGTCTTCGACCTATTAGTATCTGTCAGCTGAATGCGTTACCGCACTTACACCTCAGACCTATCAACCTCGTAGTCTTCAAG
>NZ_QUIB01000016.1:0-83328 GCF_003480025.1 Clostridium sp. AM46-21 | reverse complement strand
TACAAAGGAGTTTTGTAATATATTAAAAATCAAATTATTGTGATCAATATATTAAAAATCAAATTATTGTGATCAATATAAATATATTATAAATGAAGCTAAAAAATGCAGTTATAAAGAAATTATGAGTGGCAATAATATTTCAGATTTTCAGCTTAGCTGGTTATTATCTTTACTTAATAATAATGATGTCGTTGTCGCTTTAATCTTTGGTTTAGCTTATGCAGAAAGATCTGGAAAAGATTATATGTCAGTTAGCGCATATAAGATTTGGGGAGAGAAGATAAATAAGTTGATATATAAGAATATCTTAGGTGAGCTTAATGATGATAGATATATAGATGAAATAATTAAAAAGATAGAGGAGTCCTATGTTTCGCATTTTATATATCCGAAATTTATTAAGTGGTTGTGTAAATCTCTTTTTGTTAATTTTGATTCTGTTATGTATCATGAATTTAAGGAATTAGGTGATAAAGGCATAAGAAATAATTTTGGCTTATGTAGTTATATGATTTTACGAATTTATTACGTGGTAAAGCAAATATATATAATAGCTTATTATTTACAGAAGATGAAAATAAGGAAATACAAAAAGAATTGCTACCAATTAAAGAAATAATACTGCTACCATAATAAACCACAAGATTACGTTTGACTTTATTGTGATAAACTGTTACTATGTTATCGTGTTGCGCCCGGAAGGGGCAGACATATATCTTTTAATTATATTCAGGAGGAAATAATCATGAAAAAGTTAGTAGCACTGGTTTTAGTAGCAGTAATGGGACTTTCTATGGTTGGCTGTGGAAAGAAAGATTCATCAAATGACTCAAAGAGTGATCTGGAATACGTAAAGGAAAAGGGAACTCTTGTTGTTGGTGTTACAGATTTCGCACCAATGGATTACAAAGACGACTCAGGTAACTGGATTGGATTTGATGCAGACATGGCATCCGCATTTGCTGAGAGCATCGGCGTGAAAGCAGAATTCGTAGAGATAGACTGGGACAACAAGATCATGGAGCTTGATGGTAAGACAATCGACTGTGTATGGAACGGTATGACACTTACAGACGAGGTTACAAGTTCAATGGCATGTTCTGATGCATACTGCAACAATGCACAGGTAGTAATCGTGCCACAGGACAAGGCAGATCAGTACCAGACAGTAGACAGCATTAAGGAACTTACATTTGCTGTAGAAGCAGGAAGTGCCGGAGAAGATCAGGCAAAGGAACTTGGACTTAATTATACAGCAGTGAAGGCACAGTCAGATGCACTTATGGAAGTTGCAGCAGGAACATCTGATGCAGCAATTATCGATTCCCTTATGGCAGCAGCTATGGTAGGTGAAGGCACAGGCTATGCAAATCTTACATATACAGTAGGCCTTAACAGTGAGGAATATGGTGTAGGTTTCAGAAAAGATTCTGATCTTGCAGCAGAGCTTAACAAGTTTTTCAAAGACAGCAAGGCTGATGGATCTATGGAGAAATGTGCAGAGAAGTACAAGGTACAGGCAGCACTTACAGAGTAATTAACAGACTATAAGACGGTTATTTTGATTATTACTTAGAGAGAAAATTATTATGGATTTGTTTTTTGAACAGCTCCCAATTGTACTTGGGGCGCTTAATACAGGATTTATTCAAACTTTAAAATTGTTCTTTGTGACCTTGCTTGGTGCATTTCCACTGGGACTTTTAATAGCATTTGGCTCTATGTCAAAGTTTAAGCCACTCAGCTATCTTATGAAATTTATCGTGTGGATCGTTCGAGGCACACCTCTGATGATCCAGATGCTTATCATCTATTATTTTCCGGGACTTGTATTCCATAACCCGATCTGGGGCGGTGGCGAAGGCGGAAGATTCGTGGCAGCATCGGTATCGTTCATCGTGAATTATGCCTGCTATTTTTCAGAGATATATCGTGGAGGAATTCAGGGAATTCCTGTTGGACAGGAGGAAGCAGGTCTGGTGCTTGGTATGACTCCAAAACAGATATTCTTCAAGGTTAAGCTTCTTCAGATGATAAAGAAGATCGTACCTGCAATGTCCAACGAGATCATTACGCTGGTTAAGGATACATCACTTGCACGTATCATTGCGTTGCAGGAGATTATCTGGGCAGGACAGGCGTTCATGAAAGGTTCACAGGGAATCTCAGGTGCGATATGGCCATTGTTCTTCTGCGCATTCTATTATCTGATCTGGAATGGTGTACTTACTGTTTTACTTGGAAAATTAGAGAAGAAACTGGATTTCTTCAGATAGAGGAGGAGCTGTATGGCGATATTAGAGGTTGAACATATAAAAAAGAAGTTTGGTAAGACCGATGTACTTAAGGATATCAGCTTCTCATTAGAGCAGGGAGAGGTTCTGTCGATCATAGGATCATCAGGAAGTGGTAAGACTACATTGCTTCGCTGCCTGAATTTCCTTGAAATGCCGGATAACGGAATTATCCGTGTAAATAATGAGATCCTTCTCGATACGGATAAGCCGGAGACACTTAAGGAGTCGGAGGTTCGGAAGAAACGGTTGCACTTTGGACTGGTATTTCAGTCATTTAATCTGTTCCCGCAGTACACAGCACTTCAGAATGTTATGCTGGCAAGGGAGCTTCTGGCAAAGGAAAGACCGGACTATAAGGCAAATAAAAAGAACATACTGGATGAGATAAGAGTACAGGGCGAAGATCTTCTGCGTCAGATGGGACTAGGAGACCGGATGAACAATTATCCACATCAGTTATCAGGCGGGCAGTGTCAGCGAGTTGCGATCGCAAGAGCACTTGCTATGCAGCCGGATATCCTGTGTTTTGATGAACCGACATCAGCTCTTGATCCGGAGCTTACCGGCGAAGTGCTGAAGGTTCTCAGAAATCTTGCAGATAAAAAGACAACGATGATAATTGTCACTCATGAGATGGCATTTGCAAGAGACGTAGCCAGTCAGGTTATATTCATGGATGATGGATATATACTTGAGCAGGGCAGACCGGAAGAGGTATTTGACAATCCGGAGCAGGAACGTACAAAGCAGTTTTTATCATCATATTCATAATTATTTATTTGACGCACGACAAATGATTTTATATCCTATAAGAGGAATAAAATTTGCCGTGCGTTATTTTTTGTATCAAAATATTATAGGCAGGAAGTATCGCAGGGTAAAGACGATAGATAAAAGATGGGAGCGGTTATTTGTGACCGTGAATAGATGAAGATGAAAAAAATACCACACAAAAAGATTATCATTCTGATGCTTATAATCATTATTTTGATTCCGTTTTGCCTGTTTCAGAATAAGCATCTGGTAATTACCACATATACATATGAATCAGAAAAGCTTGGCGCAGATCTCGATGGATACCGGATCGTACAGATATCGGATCTACACAACGCTGAATTTGGAAAAGAGAATAAGAAGCTGTTAGAAACCATACGAAGCTGTTCGCCGGATATCATTGTTATTACCGGGGATCTGGTGGATTCTAATCATACAAATGTGGAACGTGCGGTAGCATTTGTGAAAGAAGCAGTGAAGATCGCACCGGTATATTATGTGACCGGCAACCATGAATATTGGCTTGAGCCATCGGAAAATGAACAGATGATGCAGGGGATTCTTGCTGCCGGAGCATGTGATCTGGATGATGAAGCCGTCTGCATTGAAAAGGGGATTCCTCTTTTATGTTGGCAGGGTTAGATGATCAGCACTTAAGTGATGAGACATTAAAGAATCTGCTTCAGGAGCAGAAAAATGAATTATCCATCGTACTTGCGCATGAGCCACAGTACCTTCAGAACTATGCAAATGCCGGAGCTGATCTTGTCTTGACCGGACATGCACATGGAGGACAGATCAGACTTCCATTTGTCGGGGGAATCGTTGCACCCGATCAGGGATTTTTACCGGAATACACATCAGGAAAATATAACCGCGCAGATACAGAAATGATAGTCAGCAGGGGACTTGGCAACAGCATAATTCCGGTTCGCCTGTTCAATTATCCGGAGGTTGTGTGCGTAGAGCTTAGATGTAAAAACTAACGATTTATGGAGAAACAATATGCCAAAGCTACTTGTGATTGAAGATGACAGAGAGATCAATCATCTCATCTGTGAATATATGGCGGAAACCGGACAAAGATAAAGAAATATGACGACCGGGAATACATAGAAATCATATGTGTTATCATATAATAGCTATAAGAAAAGATGGTTCAATTAGGGTGTTGGATCTTTGATAGCCTGAGGAGAATTTGTATACATGGATAAATGGTATATCATAATTTCAGGACTGTTGCTTTTACTGGCAGCAGTCCTTTTTATACGTTTGATACAATATAAAAGACAGATGCGGATATTTGCAGCCAAGCTTCAGAAACGCTTGCATGGAGGAGTGGATCAGGAGATCCATGTGGAATATTTTGATCGTGACATCGTAGCTCTTGCAAAAGCGTTAAATGATTATTCGGATCAGATCAAGGAGAGAAACCGTGCGCTGGAGCAGGACAGAACCAGACTGAAAAATGTGATCGCAGGCATTTCTCATGATTTCAGAACACCCCTTACAGCAGTAAAAGGATATCTGCAGTTGATGAAAAAAGGTGGACGCATAGACGACCGGGATATGGAATATCTGGATATCGCGATCGCAAAGACAGAGTATCTCCGTGTGTTGTCGGATGCATTTTTTGAGGTATCTTATGCAGAGGCAAAGGATGAAGCCATTGACATCAGGAATATAGATGTGGCAAGAACTTTGACAGCACTTGTGCTGGAGCAGTATGAATGGATTCAGGAGTCCGGGATTCAGGCAGCATTTGACATACCGGAAAGTGTAGTCTGGGTTCAGAGCAACGAGAAAGTGCTGAACCGGATATTTACAAATTTCTTTTCTAATGCCAGAAAATATGCGGATACCAGAATCAGCGTCTGCTTACAACAGGATGCGGACGGAGTATCCATTACATTCACGAATGACATAGAGGCTGACAATGAGATCGATATCGACCATGTATTTGACGCCTTCTACCGTGGCAATTCCCGCCGGGAGGAAGGCGCAGGACTTGGTTTATATGTTGTAAAATGCCTGGCCGATAAGCTGGGGCATGTGGTTTCAGCAGAGGTAAAAGATAAGCAGTTTTCGGTAATGCTGCGAATAAAGTGAGTTTTTATACCCTTGCAAATGAAGGCAGGATATGCTATCCTAACCGTACAATTCTATGAGTTGATATTGAAAGGATTAAGATTATGTTCTGGAAAATGACAAATCTACAACTGAAAAAAGGTTATACATGTGTTCCTTACGGGGATAGTGCGCCTTTTTTTAGAACAAGTCATATATCAGAACAATGATATAAAACGTAATAAAAAAGTACACTATCTCCTTATCCATTTAAGAAAAATAGATAAGGAGATTTTTTTATGAACACAATTAGAAAACAAATAGGATATTTATACACATCATCCGTCCTTGGAAATTTATCTTTAACAGGGGCTTGGGTGGCAATATTGGCTGCCAGAGGATATAGTTTGGTCGAAATAGGTTTTGTGGAAACGGTCTTTCATGTAACCAGCATTATTTTTGAGATACCGTCAGGAATATTTGCGGATGTATTTGGAAGAAAAAATATGTTGATTGTGAGCAGTATTTTACGAATGATTGCAAATGTTGTTATGATCGCATCAGGGAATTTGTTTACGATATGTCTGTCTATTGCACTTCATGCGATGAGTTACAATTTTTCATCAGGATCGGGAGATGCTTTAGCATATGATTCTTTAAAAATCTATGGAGAAGAATCCTATTATGCAAAATATGAATCAGATCAGTTGAGTATATACCGTTTGTGTAATGGAATATCAACTTTGTGTGCAGGATTTGCGTTATACATTGGTTATAGAGCCGCATATGGAACGGATATTTTAATGTGTCTGGTTCAGATATTTGTTTTAAATAGAATATGGGAACATAGAGAACACAGGGATCATAAGGCAAATACAATTGTCCGTGCATTGGTTGACTGCTGGTGGGAAAGTATTCAGTTTCTAAAGGATGCAAGGAGAGCAATAGTTTTGATGTTGGTAAATTCGCTGGTAGGAGCAGGGGATATTTTACTGTTATTTTTCTTACAGGCTAAGCTGCCGGAGAGTGGAATCCCAAATGCCTTGCTTGGAATGGCACTCTTTATTATGGAACTTGGAGGAATCCTTGGAGCAAGGGTGATTCTGTTGTGTGATCGTTTACGGTACAGAACAGTATTTGTATTAACCGGATTCCTTGTTCTTCTTGGTATAGCAGTGGAACATTCTGGTAATTATGTGATTATGACATTAGGTGGATTTATTGCGGCATTTAGTGATGATGCATTACAGGTAAGAACAAATACGATACTTCAGAATATGTTCCCTTCGGAACAGAGGGCAACATTGATCTCTATGGAATCTTTTACATTTTCCATGATCATGATCGTGTTGTCACCGCTTACAGGTATTCTATTTTCATGGTGGTAATTGTAACACCTGTATATTTGTCATATAAGAAATAACGCCTGTCATGTGATTTCCAACCTGTTCAAAATCTATCAAAAAACTATCTTTTTTCCCATAAAAGTGAAAAGCATGTTATAATAAACACATGATTGTTTGTATGTAAAATAATAGTTTTGTGGTGTATAGAGTAGTAAAGATGAGAGGGAGGATCACCCGTGACAGTGGATGATATCAGAGAGAGAATTAAGAAAAAAGATATAGAACTGTATGTACAGGAATTACTACAGTTTGAGAATACATTTGATGGATTCAAAAAGGCGATCGAACCTCTGGCTGAGCGGCTTAAGATCGGCAGGGTAGCGGGACATTTGCACATTGAGGCAAATATCAAATCTGTACAGGATGAAGATCGTCATGATGTATTCTATGCCGGGGATGGCTTGTATTCCGAGAAAGGCAAATATCAGAAGACATTTCAAGCGGTAGAAAACGGATATTGTGAGCTTACGGCATTCCCATATGAAAATGTAGAATGGAGCGAGGAAGAAAAAGAAGATATAGCTCTTCTCCTTGAGGTTTTATATCTTCATGTGACGAGATCCAGACTGATCCGTAAGACAAGAGAATATTCGTATTGTAATCTGATCACGATGCTCCCTAACAGTGCAGGCTTTGTCAGGATCATACAGCAGCATTTGCAGGATCAGACGATCTGTCAGTACAACGGCTTTTATTTTAACCTGAAAAGCTTTGGACTGCTCAGCTATAAGTATGGTGGTGCAGAAGGTGATCTGATGATCAAGCGTTATGCAGTCGCTGTCAGAAAATGGCTGGCAGAGGACGAGACACTGGCGCATCTGGGCGGAGATAATTTCATGGCGCTGGTCAAGAAAAGCAGAACGGCAGAGTTCCTTCATCTTCTGGAAAAGGTTGAGGTAACAGCAAAGTATATGGGACGGGTCGTTCCGGTATATATAGCGGCAGCGGCAGGTGCCTATGAGATAACGGCAAAGGACAGAGATCCCGGAAATATTATGAATGGTTTGTCGATTGCCGTCAGTTATGCCAGACAGCACAAGCTTCCGTATGCGTTTTTAACGGACAAGATGCTGGAAGAAACAGTAGATGTTCAGCGGATGGAACAGATGCTTCCTGAGGCGTTGGAGAAACGGGAATTTCAGGTGTATTATCAGCCGAAGGTTGATATCCGGACAGGTCAGATCGTAGGTACAGAGGCACTTGCAAGATGGATTCATAACGGAGAAGTGATACAACCATTTCGGTTTATTCCGACCATGGAGAGGAATGGATTTATCATTCATCTGGATCTGTATATTCTGAAGCGGGTCTGTGAGGCTATAAATGAATGGATTGAGAAAGGGTATAAGCTTGTTCCGATATCTGTGAATATATCGAGAAATGATATTTCCGGGGTTGGGCATGATCCACGGATGTTGGCGGAACGAATTATAAGGATCATAAAAGAGTATGATATTGATCCAAAGTATATCATCATAGAAGTAACAGAGACGACAGAAGCGAGTGAACAGAAGGATCTGTATGACTTTATCAAGAATATGTCAGAAGCAGGTATTGCGACATCAATTGATGACTTTGGTACAGGCTGTTCGACCTTGAGTGTTCTTCGGGATTTCCCGGTAAACGAGATTAAGATCGATCGGTCATTTATCAATCATGAGGCATTTTCAACACAGGATCAGATCATTATTAAGAGTATCATTCAGATGGCAAGACAGTTGAATCTGAATGTCATAACCGAGGGAGTTGAGACGGAGGAGCAGGCAAGATTTCTTCTGGAACTTGGCTGTAACCATGCACAGGGCTATCTGTATGATAAACCATTAGAACAGAGTGCATTTGAAAGCAGGCTGTCAGTGGGAGGATATGATCGAAAGATATAGAAGATAATGAGCATTATATATGATACAAACGGACTGGGACATTTGTATAAGGCCGGAAAGCAGTCTGAAGGTATCGGATTTCAAATAATATAAGGAGAAAACAGAAAATGGGATTTTTAACAGGTAAAACAGTTATTGTCACAGGTGGAGGACGTGCCGTATTAAGTGATGGCAGATGTGGTTCGATCGGTTACGGTATCGCTACAGCATATGCAAAAGAAGGCGCAAATGTCGTGATCACAGGACGAAATGTGAAGAAGTTGGAAGATGCAAAGGAAGAACTGGAACGCTTATATGGTATAAAGGTTCTGGCTGTTGCAGCAGATGTATCTGCCGGTGCGGATAATGAGGCAGTTGTTGCAAATGTTGTAAAGCAGACGATCGATACATTTGGCAGTATCGACGTATTGGTTAATAATGCACAGGCATCGGCATCCGGTGTTCCGCTTGCTGACCATACAACAGATCAGTTTAATCTGGCATTATATTCCGGACTGTATGCAACCTTCTATTATATGAAAGCGTGCTATCCATATCTGAAAGAGAGCAAGGGATCCGTTATCAACTTTGCATCCGGTGCAGGACTGTTCGGTAACTTTGGACAGTGTGCGTATGCAGCAGCAAAAGAAGGAATTCGTGGACTTACAAGAGTTGCAGCAACAGAATGGGCAAAGGATGGCGTAAATGTAAATATCATCTGCCCGCTTGCATGGACAGCACAGTTAGAACAGTTCAAGAATGCATATCCGGATGCATTTGACAAGAATGTTCATACACCTCCGATGGGTCATTTCGGTGATTCAGAGCTTGAGATCGGACGTGTATGTGTACAGCTTGCATCCCCTGATTTCAAATATATGACAGGAGAGACGATCACTCTGGAAGGCGGACTTGGACAGAGACCATAGTCTTAGGTATTAACGGAAAATCTTTAGATCATTCAATAAGAAAAAAATGATAATAAAACCGGAAAAAGCTACTTGACAGTGCGGAACAGTTGAAATATACTTTGAATAACGTGTTGATGAGAACAGTACTGAACGAAGAATCTACAGAGAGAGATACATTTGGTGGAAGTATCTTAGAGGAGTCATTCAGGAAGACCAGCTCTGAGCGGCCCTAATCCGGTCCGGTGATTCCGTTATCATCATGAATGAGATATTTCCACAGGAAATAAAAAGGGTGGAACCGCGATATAAGAATTATAATCGCCCCTTGTATAGATGAAAAAACGTCTGTACAGGGGCGTTTTTTGTGCAATAGACAAAGAAACAGAAGGATTCCTGTACAAATAATTATCGGACATTGTACCATTGGGTGGGATGTCAGTTCAGGTAAAAGAAAGGAAATAAGAAAATGGTAGATTTTAAAGCAGACGAGAGATTAAATACGCTCAATCATTCCTGCGCCCATGTTATGGCACAGGCCGTAAAGCATTTGTATCCACATGCAAAGTTCTGGGTTGGACCGGTTGTAAAAGAAGGTTTCTATTATGATATCGACCTTGGCGATGATGTTGTAAACGATGATGTGATCGCAGCTATCGAAAAAGAAATGAAGAAGATCTGTAAAGAGGGCAAGAAGATTTACAGACGTGAGGTTACAAAGGCAGAAGCACTTGAAATGTTCAAGGATGATTTCTACAAGCTGGATCTGATCGAAGGCTTAGAGGATGGAAATATTACAGTTTACGATCAGGGAGATTTCACAGATCTCTGTCGCGGACCACACGTTGATAACACAAAATTATGCAAGAACTTCAAGTTAGTAAAATATTCCGGTGTATACTGGAAGGGTGATGCCAAGAACCATGTAATGCAGAGAATCTATGGTGTATGCTTCCCTACAGCAGAAGAACTGGAAGAACATCTGAAGTTATTAGAGGAAGCAAAAGACCGTGACCACAGAAAGATCGGTAAAGAGATGAATCTGTTCATGTCAGATGATCTGGTTGGACGTGGACTTCCTATGTTCCTTCCAAAGGGTTATATCGTATGGCAGGAGCTTGAAAATTATATCAAGAACAAGGAAAGAAAGCTTGGCTACCGTCATGTTATGACTCCTTGTGTTGGTACGGTAAATCTTTATAAGACATCCGGTCACTGGGATCATTACAAAGACAATATGTTCCCTGCAATGGAAGTTGAGGGTGAGTCTTTCGTGCTTCGTCCAATGAACTGCCCGCATCATATGATGATCTATGCAAACAAAATGCATTCCTATAAAGATCTTCCGATTCGTATCGGCGAGATCGCACATGATTTCCGTTTCGAAGCCAGTGGTACTTTAAAAGGAATCGAGAGAGGCAGGCATTTCTGTCAGAACGATGCCCATCTGTTTGTAACACCGGAGCAGATTGAATCTGAATTCAAGCAGGTTGTTGACTTGATCTTCGACACCTATAAGGATTTCAATATCACAGATTATCGTTGTGTTCTGTCCTTAAGAGATCCTGAGGATAAGGTGAAATATCATGATGACGATGAGATGTGGAATACAGCGGAGGACGCACTCCGTAAAGTGTTGGATGATATCGGTATCGAATACACAGAAGAGATCGGTGAAGCAGCATTCTATGGTCCAAAGCTTGATGTAAATGTTAAGCCGGCGATCGGAAATGAATATACATTATCTACATGCCAGCTTGACTTCTGTCTTCCTGCAAAATTCAACCTGACATATATTGATAAGGATGGTACAAAGAAGACTCCTGTCGTTCTTCACAGAGCAATCCTTGGTTCCTTAGATCGTTTCATGGCATACATTCTGGAGGAGACAAAGGGAAATCTGCCACTTTGGTTAGCACCGGTACAGGCCAGAATCCTTCCTGTAAAGAATGAAGATGAGGAATTAAATGCATATGCACATGAGTTGTATGATTTCTTAGATGATAACAACATCCGTGTTGAGATTGATGAACGTGCAGAGAAGCTTGGCTATCGTGTAAGAGCTGCTCAGGTTGAGAAGGTTCCGTATCTGATCATCCTTGGTAAGAATGAGGTAAATGATAAGACTGTCAGCTACAGACTTCATGGTGAGCAGAAGACAACAACTGTTCCTATGGATGAGTTCCTTGCAATGCTTCAGGATGAGATCAAGACCAAGAAGTTGAATCCTGCCGCATCCAAGTAATACAGAGTACAAATAAGGATAAGCCGCCGGAAGCAGATTTCCGGTGGCAGATCCTTCAAAATATCAGAAACCGGCACTTGATGTATGGATAACCGCATGCTATAATGTATCAATACTTTTTGCACTGCATATCAATCTACAGTACAAACTGAGCAGGCGGTGGGATGACCACAGGGCCGGGCCACACAGGGTGGCAGCAGATAAAGAATGAATTTATGATCTGCGGGACAGTAGTTACTATTTGTTCCGCAGGTTTTTTATTATTCCGGCTACAGCCGGTCAGAGATAATTCTATTAATCTGATGGAAAGATTATTAATTGCGTTGCATAAAGTTATCTTATATATGCGGAGGTAACTATTATGGCACAAGAAAATCAGGATTCTAAGAAAAGGGCAGCGGTCGGTAAGATGACCGGTTTCATAGGGGTATTGTGTAACCTGCTGTTGGCAGGCAGCAAGCTTGTGATCGGAAAGTTGGCCGCATCTACATCAATTACTGCAGATGGATTGAACAATCTGTCAGATGCAGCAAGTTCCATCGTAACATTACTCGGATTTAAGCTGGCAGAGAAGCCGGCAGACAAAGAACATCCATACGGACATGCGAGATTTGAATATCTGGCAAGTCTGGTTGTGGCTACTATGATCCTTGTGATCGGATTTGAATTGGCAAAGACATCGGTACTCAAGCTGATCCATCCGGCATCAATCGAATTTTCCATGCTGATGATCATTGTGCTGATCGGTTCGATCCTGGTAAAACTCTGGATGATGTTCTTTTATCGTAAGATGGGAGATAAGATTCAGTCAAATACCTTATTTGCTGCAGCCGCAGACAGCAGAAATGATGTGCTGACAACAGCTGCGGTTCTTGCCGCAACAGTTGTAGAACATATCAGCGGATGGAAAATAGATGGTCTTATGGGTGGGCTGGTATCTGTTTTTATCATTGTAAGCGGAATTTCGCTTGCAAAGGATACAATCTCTCCGCTTCTTGGAGAAGGTGCAAATACCGGTTTGCGGGAACAGCTTATTGGATATATAAGCAGCTGTCCGTTGGTACTTGGCTGCCATGACCTGTTGGTACATGATTATGGACCGGGCAGACAGTATGCAAGTATTCATGTGGAGATCGATAAGAAGATCGATCCAATGGTGTGTCATGATGAGATTGACCGCATCGAACGGGAATGCCTGAACCGATTTGGTGTGCATATGGTTATTCATTATGATCCGGTTATTACGGACGATGCAGAGCTCGATCAGATACATCATCAGGTACTTGATATCTTGCAGCAAATAGATGCAGAAATAACAATCCATGATTTCCGCGTACACACTCATGGTGGAAAGAAAGAACTTGTTTTTGATATGGTTGTTCCATCGGAATGGCAGGGGCAGGAAAAGAATATCGTACGGGAACTAACGGAACGGTTGCAAGAAGAAAACAAAGAGACATATTTGATAAAAATTACGTTTGACCTTGAGGACAGGGCGTAGTACATTAACAGAATAGTTTACACTGGGGGAATATTGGAAGACAGGGAACAAGAGGTATTAAGAGAACTTCTGAAATAGACGGCTGCCGGCAGATAAAAATCTGCCGGCAGTTTTGGTATGCCATAATCTGATTTTAAATAAAGGTACAGAATTATTGTACGCGATTCAGAAAATATGGATTGACAGTGCTTTTATTTCTGTTATAATCCCATTTGGGATTATGAAAGAGAGGAAGATAATAATATGGATCGAAAGACTTTGCAGATTATAAATGCATCCAATCACAGTATCATAAAGCTGCGTGGAGTGTATGCAGACTGGTCTCGCAGACACAACATTAATTATAATGAGATGCTGGTACTTTATACGATACGCGAGAACGGATACTGCACTCAAAAACAGGTATGTGACAATTATCTGCTTCCGCGTCAGACGATACATAATGTAATTTCAAGGATGCGTGAACAGGGCTATCT
Organism: Clostridium sp. AM46-21; assembly: GCF_003480025.1. Taxonomy (NCBI): domain Bacteria; kingdom Bacillati; phylum Bacillota; class Clostridia; order Eubacteriales; family Clostridiaceae; genus Clostridium; species Clostridium sp. AM46-21. The sequence continues at coordinate 69,789 of NZ_QUIB01000016.1, read as the reverse complement.
GATTCTGGAACCGGAAAAAGGAGAAGGACGGGAAAAAGCATTTGTATTGACAGAGAAGGGCAGGAAATATGCAGAGATATTTTTCTGTTCGCTAGCTTCTATAGAAGAAGCATCTGTAAAACGATTTGGCTATGAGAAGATGCAGATGCTGACAGAGCTTATGAAGGAATACCAGGAAATATTGGCTTCTTGTGTAGAGCAGGAGGCAGGAGGCAGCAGAGATGGAAACAAACAGTAGTTTTTACGGCACAGAAAAGATCAATAAGATCTTTTTTAAAATCGCACCGCCTGTCATGCTGGCACAGTTGATACAGGCTCTTTATAATATAGTAGACAGTTTATTTGTCGGGAAATACTCAGAGAGCGGTCTGACGGCGTTATCGATCATTTATCCTGTTCAGCTTCTGATGATCGCACTGGCAGTTGGAACCGGTGTTGGAATTAATACAAATATTGCACATTTTCTGGGAATAAAGAGGTATAAGAAGGCGGATGAGGTAGCAGGCATCGGCTTTAGTCTGGCGATCATTATGTGGATCTTATTTGCAGTAAGCTGTTATCTGTTGATGCCTGCATATGCACGGTTGCAGACAAATTCGGATACAGTAATTGCTGATGTAATTACCTACGGAAGGATTGTGTGCGTGGGCAGCATTGGATTGTTTACAGAGAGCATATGGACAAAGGTACTTCAGGCAAACGGAGATATGAAGACACCGATGATCGCACAGATCACAGGAGCTATCACGAATATTGTGTTAGATCCGATTTTGATCTTTGGGCTTTTTGGTATACCAAAGCTTGGAATAGCAGGAGCTGCATTTGCAACGATCACAGGACAGGTTGTAGCGGCACTTCTTGTTATGAAGAAGGGATTTCATCGTTCGCCGTCTCTTTGCAAATATCCAGAGGATATCCGCAGGATCTATGCGCTTGGAATTCCGAATATCATCATGCAGGCAACGTATACATTTTACATATTTGGATTAAATATGATCCTTGCAGGATTTTCCGATGAGGCAGTGACAGCACTTGGATTGTATTACAAATGGCAGACATTTTTCTTTATACCACTGGGTGCTCTTCAGACCTGCATTGTACCCATCATTAGCTATAACTATGCGGCAAAGAGTATTGATCGTTGTAAACATACGATGACGGTTGCCTTTATATGGGGAATTGCATTGATGTTCATCGGAACGTTATGCTTTGAATTTATTCCGGAACCTATGCTTTCTGTGTTTACGAAGGACAGCGAAGTTATCCGTATCGGAGTGCAGGGATTCCGATTTATTGGGATCAGCTTTATACCGATGGTAGGTGCGCAGATTTATCCGGTCTTTTTGCAGGCAACCGGCGAAGCCTTTAAGAGTTCATTTCTAACCATTATGAGAACGGTGTTCTTATTTGTACCGCTTGGATATCTGTTTTCCAGATTCGGATTTGTGTATTTCTGGCTGACTTTCCCGATTACAGAGGTAATCACTACTATAGTAGGATTTATGTTTTATCGAAGGTTTTACAGACAACATAAGATGATAGTTCACGAGTAGAACAAGTGTACATGTTTGCGAATGATCAGATGTAAAAAATATGTGAATAAAATGATAATATACATGCAAAAAAAAGAAATGATGCTATAATGTGCTTCAAAATATATTAATACAATCAGGAGGTAAATTATCATGGATATTAAGAAAGTTGGAATATTTGCAGCAGGTTTATTGTTTGGTACGGCAGGTATCAAGGTATTATCAAGCAAGGATGCAAAGAAGGTTTACACAAACTGTACAGCAGCGGCTCTTCGTGCAAAGAAGTGTGTTATGAACACAGCTACAACCATTCAGGAAAATGTAGATGACATTTACCAGGGCGCTAAGCAGATCAATGCAGATCGTGAAGCAGAAGAAGATGTCGTTGTAGAAGATATTCCTGCAGAGACAGCAGAAGAAACTGCTGAGTGCGCATGTGAAGCTGCAGCAGAAAATACAGAAGCAGTAGAGGCATAAGAAAAATTTAGATAAGAGGATGAGCTGAATTGAAATTCATAATAAAAGATAAGATGAAGGGCAGACTGCGTGTGCATATGTGTCAGAATCATATGTCATATGAAGAAGCTGATATTCTTTTATATTATCTGGAGTCTTTTGAACCGGTCAGCTCGGCAAAGGTGTATGACCGGACGGCGGATGCAGTGATCTGTTATACGGGAAATCCGGATATCATTATCGACAGACTTCGCAGATTTCATTATGAAGATGTAAAAGTCCCAAATGGTTATCTGGAACGAAGCGGCAGAGAGACGAATGCGATGTATCAGGAGAAGCTGATCGATAAGATTATCTTCCATTATGCAAGAAAGTGGCTTCTGCCATATCCGATATCAGCAGCTTATACAGGTCTGATGTCTGTTAAGTATATCTGGAAAGGCGTTAAGACTCTGACAAAGGGCAAGATCGAAGTTCCGGTGCTGGATGCAACATCCATTGGAGTATCTGTCTTACGAGGGGATATGAAGACTGCAGGTTCGATCATGTTCCTGCTCGGAATCGGTGAACTGCTTGAGGAGTGGACACATAAGAAGTCGGTCGATGACCTGGCACGTACGATGTCATTAAATGTCGGAAAAGTGTGGTTAAAGACAGAGAATAACGAGATATTGGTTGATTCTGATACGATTGCAAAAGGAGATCATGTCGTTGTCAATGTCGGAACGATCATTCCGTTTGACGGAACTGTCTGTGATGGTGAAGCAATGGTGAATCAGGCATCACTTACCGGAGAATCCGTATCCGTCAGACGTACGGCAGGAAATGTCGTATATGCCGGAACAGTGGTAGAAGAAGGCTCGCTCATAATAGAAGTAAAAGAGGTATCCGGTTCCAGCCGATATGAGAAGATTGCGCAGATGATCGATGAGTCTGAGAAACTGAAATCCAATCTGGAGGGCAAGGCAGAGCATCTGGCAGACCGTTTGGTGCCGTACAGCTTAGGTGGTACGATACTTACCTATCTGCTTACAAGAAATGTAACAAAAGCCCTTGCGATCCTGATGGTTGATTATTCCTGTGCATTGAAGCTTGCTATGCCTGTATCGGTATTATCGGCGATCCGTGAGGCAGGAAACCGTAAGATTACAGTCAAAGGCGGAAAGTATCTGGAAGCGGTAGCAGAAGCGGATACGATCGTATTTGATAAGACCGGAACACTGACAAAGGCACAGCCTACAGTTGCGGGAGTCGTTTCCTTTAACGGAACAAGTGAAAACGAATTGCTTCGTATCGCTGCCTGTCTGGAAGAGCATTTTCCACATTCAATCGCAAAAGCCGTAGTGGATGCGGCAAAACGAAAAAATCTGGATCATGAAGAGATGCATTCAGAAGTAAAATATATCGTAGCGCATGGAATCTCGACAACAATTGGGGATTCCAAGGCGATCATCGGCAGTTATCATTTTGTATTTGAGGACGAAAAATGTACGATACCGGAGGGGATGGAAGAAGTATTTGAGAATCTTCCGGCGGAATATTCCCACCTCTATCTGGCGATCGATAACGAGCTTGCGGCAGCAATCCTGATTGAGGATCCGTTAAGGGAAGAATCTGCAGATATTGTAGAACGGTTAAAGTCGGTTGGAATCTCCAAGGTCGTTATGATGACCGGTGATTGTGAACGGACTGCAAAGGCGATCGCAGAGCATGTCGGTGTCGATGAATATTATTCAGAGGTACTGCCGGAGGATAAGGCTGCATTTGTAGATCGAGAGAAGGCAGCGGGCAGAAAGGTTATCATGATCGGTGATGGTATCAATGATTCACCGGCACTTTCAGCAGCAGATGCAGGCATCGCGATCAGTGATGGTGCGGAGATTGCCAGAGAGGTCGCAGATATTACGATCGATGCGGACAGTCTGGATGAGATTGTGACATTGAAGATACTTGCAAATCTTCTTATGAAACGGATTCACAGAAATTATCGTTTTATCGTAGGGTTTAATACCGGGCTGATCGTGCTTGGAGTTGCGGGTGTGATCGCACCGACAACATCTGCACTTCTGCATAATACATCAACCTTGATGATCGGATTAAACAGCATGAAAGACATGTTGCCCGAGTTATAATAGATGTGCTATACTATCTCCATGTGTTTCAGGTGCGGAAGAAAATCTGCATTTTAGACATATGGGGATATTATTATATAGAAAGAGTTATACGAATATGCCGGAATCAAATCTTACAAAGAAAGCGATTGCATTAAGTGCAAAAGAACTGACCAAAGAGAAACCATATGACAAAATATCGATCAGTGATATTGCAGACCGATGCGGAATCAAGAGACAGACATTTTACTATCATTTTCAAGATAAATACGAACTGTTGGTCTGGATCTATTTTAATGAATTATTTGCTCCTAATATGGAGGACATATCCTTAGAGAACTGGGATGAGAAATTAGGCGCGATCCTCACACAGATGCAGGAGGAGAAAAAGTTCTATATTAACACGATCAAACATGCAGAGGATTATATTATCCAGTATATGCTTGAGGTTGCAGAACAGACCTTTGAAGAGGCAATTGATAAGTTAGACGAGAAATCTCATCTGAAAAACGAGGAACGTGGTATATTTGCCCGGTTCTTCGCATATGGGATCTGTGGGATTATCGTTGAATGGGCAAAGGGTGGCATGAAGATGGCACCGGAGAAGCTGGCTGATTATATGAGGGAGATGCTTGAGAAGTGTAAGCAGGCAGTCTATATATCCGATCATGACAGACAGTAGCAGAAGCCGGGCAGACCTTGGTGTACAGACAGTACAGAAAATGATAGAATTTATCAGGTATTCAGGCTTTTTTTATACTTATTTTAGAATTCGTTTTGACATTTCCGGATAAATGTCAAAAAAATTGTCAACCCTAAAATCTTGTATAATTACAAACAAACAAAATAATCATATTCTATGAACGGAAACAAGAAAAAGGTTTCCGTTCATTTTTTGTATTAACGAAAGGATTGATTCTATGAACAAATTTGGAAAGGCGATTGTAAAGCTTCGTGTACCGATCTTAATTATCAGTATCCTGCTTTTGATCCCGGCAGCGATTGGTTTCTTGAAAACCAGAGTAAACTATGATGTACTTTCATATTTACCAAAGGATATCGAAACCATGAAAGGTCAGGACATTCTGGCGGATGATTTCGGAACGGGTGCTTTCTCCCTGTGCCTGGTAGAAGGGATGGACGATAAAGATGTCGTCAAATTAAAAAAACAAATGGAACAGGTAGACAATGTTGATTCTGTAATCTGGTATGACTCGATTATGGATATTTCTATTCCGGATGAGATTTTACCGAAAGATATCAGAGAGGCATATCGTAATGATGATTGTACGATGATGGCAATTATCTTTAAAACAACAATGTCTTCCGATGAGACAATGGAAGCGATCACTCAGATCAGAAAGCTTGCAAGTAAGCAGTGTTTCATCAGCGGAATGTCAGCCGTTGTTACGGATACCAAGGATCTGTGTGATAAAGAGGTTCCAATCTATGTAACCATAGCAGTTATCTTATCGCTGATCGTATTATCACTGACTATGGATTCCTTCCTCGTACCGATCTTTTTCTTATTAAGTATCGGTATGGCGATTGTATATAACTTGGGAACAAATGTATTTAAAGGAGAGATCTCTTACATAACACAGGCACTTACCGCAGTCCTGCAGTTGGGTGTAACGATGGACTACTCGATCTTCCTGTGGCACAGTTATCAGGAAGAGAAAAAAGTAAATGGCAAAGAGAATAAAGAAGCTATGGCAGATGCGATCGCTTCCACCTTCTCATCTGTTATCGGTAGTTCGATCACAACAGTAGCAGGTTTCGTTGCACTGTGCTTCATGACCTTTACCTTAGGCCTTGACCTTGGTATCGTTATGGCAAAGGGTGTCGTTATCGGTGTTATCTGTTGTGTAACCGTACTCCCATCCATGATCCTGATCTTTGATAAGCCGATTGAAAAGACCTGTCACAGATCTTTACTTCCTAAGTTTGATAAGCTTAGCAAATTTATCGTGAATAAGTACTGGATCTTCCATATCTTATTCCTGATCCTTCTGGTTCCTGCGTTATATGGTTATACACATACAGATGTTTACTATAACCTCGACAGCTCATTACCGGAGGATCTTCCAAGTATTCAGGCAAACCAGAAGCTGGAAGAAGAATTCAATATGAACTCTACACATATGATCCTGCTTGACAGCAATCTGGATGAAAAGAGTATTAATAAAGTTATTTCAGAAATTAAGACTGTCAAGGGTGTTAAGACTGTACTTGGTCTGGAATCTGTAGTTGGTCCTATGATTCCACAGAGTATGATTCCACAGGATTTGAAATCCAAGCTTGACAATGGCGAATGGAAGCTGATGTTAGTCATGTCAGAATACAAAGTAGCAAGTGATGAAGTAAATACACAGTGTGATGAGATCAATACGATTCTTCACAAATATGACAGTAAGGGTATGCTGATCGGTGAAGCTCCTTGTACAAAGGATCTGATCGAGATCACAGATAAGGATTTTAACACAGTAAGTACCGTATCCATCGGTGTTATCCTGCTGATCATATTATTCGTCTTCAAATCCGTATCACTTCCGATCATTCTGGTATGTGTAATCGAATTTGCAATCTTTATCAATATGGGTATTCCTGCATTTACAAATACAACATTACCATTCATCGCATCCATCGTTATCGGTACGATCCAGCTTGGTTCTACCGTTGACTATGCGATCCTGATGACAACAAGATATAAGAGAGAGAGAAGTAATGGCCTTGCTAAGAAAGAAGCAGTTACAGTTGCACTTCAGACATCTATGATTTCCATTATCGTAAGCGCATTAAGCTTCTTTGCCGCAACCTTCGGTGTTGGCTGTTACTCAGAGATCGATATGATCAGTTCTTTATGTACGTTGATGGCAAGAGGAGCTATCATCAGTATGTTTGTCGTCATCTTCCTGCTTCCTGCAGCGTTGATGTTATTCGATAAGCTGATCATCCATACAACAATCGGATTCAAGGGTATTACCGGCAAACAGAAAGTAGCTTATGCCGGAGCGGGAAATGTTGATCTGGCTTCGGAACAGAAAACGGCAGATGATGATGATTTCCTGAATGAAGACAGACCATTTGCAAAGAAGAAATCCGGAAACTTTGATAACTATGATTTTGATGACAGTTACAGTGACGATGATAAATATATAGATGTAAATAATGATTCCAATGGTCCTGCTGACCGGCAGTAGTAAATTAGGAGGTAATTAGTATGAGTTATAAAAATATGAAAGCAAGAAAAAGATTTATGGCGATCGCTCTGAGTGGTGCAATGATGTTATCCGTTACAGGCTGTGGTAGTACAGCAACAGGAGATGTACAGACATTAGAGAACCCGGAGATCATGAGTAAGAGCGATGAAGAATTGTCAGATGTACTTGAGAATTCTGTCGGACTTTCCGAGAATACAGACAGTGATAAAGATGAAACCGTTTACGTTATTGCTGATGCAGCAGGTAATAAGCAGGACGTTATCGTCAGTGAGTGGTTAAAGAACACAGATGGTGAGGCAACCATTAAGGATAGCAGTAACCTGACTGATATCGAGAATGTAAAAGGCGACGAGACATTTACAGAGAATAATGGAGAACTTGTATGGAAGGCAGATGGCAATTCCATTTATTATCAGGGCAAGTCAGAGGAGCAGGTTCCTGTAGAAGTTAAAGTTACTTATTATCTGGATGATCAGGAGATCACACCGGATCAGCTGGCAGGCAAGAGCGGCAAGGTAAAGATGAGATTTGAATATGTCAATAATTCAAAGAGTGGAGATGTATATACTCCTTTCCTGATGGCGACCGGTATGATCTTATCAAATGACAAATTCTCAGATATCAAGGTTGAGAATGGTCAGGTTGTAAATGATGGAAACAACAGTATCGTTGTTGGTATGGGTATGCCCGGCCTTCAGGACAGCCTGGATCTGCAGAAGTTAGATGTTGAGATTCCGGATTACTTTGAGGTTACAGCAGACTGTACAGATTTCTCTCTGGACATGACAATGACAGTTGCTTCTACCGGATTCTTATCCAAGGACAGCGATAACAAGGATCTGAAGGATGCTGAATCTGATATCAACGAACTGATCGACACATACAGCGATGGTATGAATTCCCTCGTTGAAGGAATTACAGAATATACAGATGGTGTATCTTCCGTATCCGATGGTGTTGGTCAGGTAAAGGATGGCGCAGACAGCTTATATCAGGGTTCCTTAACTCTGGCACAGGGTGTTGATTCTGCAACAACAGGTGCTGGTACATTAAAAGCAGCATTTGAAGGTGAAAATGGTATCTTATCCGGTTCCAAGCAGATCAGCGATGGACTTGCAACATTAAACAAAGCTGTAAAGGGAATCGAACTTCCAACCAAGACAGAATTAAGTGATAAAGAAAAGAAAGCAATCAAGAGCACGATCACAGAAAATATTACAAATAACCTGACAGCAAACAAGGATAAGATCGCAGATGGTGTTGATAAGGATGCTGTAACAGCAGAGGCACAGAAGAATGGTAAAGCAGCAGCACCTTCTAAGGAATCCGTTGTAAAAGAAGCACAGGCAGCAGCGCCTTCCGCTGATACAGTTGCAGCAGAAGCACAGGCAGCAGCACCTTCCGCTTCTACGGTAGCAGCAGAGGCACAGGCAGCAGCACCTTCATCATCAACAGTAGCATCCGAAGCATCTGGTCAGTTTGCAACTTATTTCCAGGAATTTGTATCTGCTTATACACAGATGACAGGTTCCCAGCCGGATGATGCAACACTTGCTGCATTACAGGGAGCATTTGCAACTGCATATGGTGATGTATATGGAGCAGCTTATAAGTCAGGATATGGTACAGCTTATGGTTCCGGTTACAAATCCGGTTACGGTACAGCTTATGGCACAGCTTATACATCCGGCTACAGCACAGCATACGGTACAGCATATACCAATGCTTTCACAGCAGGTTATGGCAGTGCATATGGTACAGCTTATAAGTCAGGATATGGTACAGCTTATGTAGAAGGTTATAAGTCAGGATATGCAACAGCATATCAGGATGGTCTTTCCTATGGTGCGAATCTGGTACTTGGCAAGCTGAGTTCATTCTCCGGACAGATCACAACTCTGAAGAAGAGTGTAGACGCTCTGGCAACTGGTGCATCAGCACTGAACACAGGTCTTGGCAAGGTATATACAGGCACTTCTGATCTGTATAATGGTATGGTTAAGTTGAATGGTGGTGCAGGCAGCCTTACAAAGGGTGCAAATACTCTGAAAGAAGGCGCAGGCACATTAAAGGATGGCGCATCAAAGCTGACAGATGCAAGTGGTGACTTAAAGGATGGCAGTAAGCAGTTATCAGATGGTACAGATAAGATCGTTGATGCAGTAAATGACGCAGAAAAGGATCTGGATTCTCTGTCAGAAAAGTGCGATAAGGTCATCAAGGCCGGTGAAGCTTATGAATCCTTCGGTGGAATCTCAGATGATATGAAGGGTAGTGTTAAGTTTATCATCAAGACCGATTCAATCAGCAAATAATTAATAAATGAAAATCGTTTGCCCTATAAAAAGCATTGGTTGGATTTTGTTTACGATTTAAGACAAAAGGATACCTTGTTAGGACATCCGAAGTAGGAAAAAAGAATATAGTTTGACATAGGGGCTCCGGTTTCGCATGTTTTTCAATGAATCAATCCTTGAATATATGCCGGAGCCCTTTTTTGTGGGGGTGATACAGGAGGCATGTTGACCGAATAAAGCCCTTTGTATGAAACATACTTATTTTTCTATTTGAAACACATGCCTGATTCGCGTCTGTTCCGTGCAAACTCGCTCTTCGAGCTCAGACATGCACCCACAGACGCTGGCAATGTGTTTCGCATAACGAAAAATGCGTAATTGTTCACATACAAAGGGTTTATTCGGTCAACATGCCTCCTGTACCAATACCAGCTATGAAATTTTTAATTTTTGAGTCTTTCAAGTTATAGCCATAATTGTTGAGTGTTCAGGCAGACATGTTTTTTGCCTGTTACTTGTGTCAATCATAAAATGTTAGGAAAGGGGTTGACAGGATATTGATTATAATGTAACATAACAATGTTATGTGAATGACTGCTCATATGTTTGAATGATAGAATTGGTGGTGATCGACGCATGAAGGATGAAAGAGAGACAAAGGAAAAGCTGCTTGCCAGTGCAGAGCATGAATTTATGGAGAAGGGCTATCAGGGCGCATCCCTTCGTAATATCTGTAAGAATGCAGGTGTGACGACCGGTGCATTATATTTTTTCTTTAAAGATAAAGATGATATATTTGCTTCACTGGTGGCACCGGTGCTTGGAAGTATCCGTACGATGATGGAAGCACATATGCAGCAGGAGTTGCAGGAGGTAAAAGGCGAGCTTCAGGAGGGGAAGGATGATTTCAGCGATGACATCTATGCATCCCGGCGGATCATTCATGAACTGTATCAGAATTATGACCGGGTACAGCTTCTGCTGACAAAGAGTCAGGGATCAAGTCTTGCAGGATGTATTGATGAATTTGTGGCATTTACAGAGAAGAATTACCGGATGCTGGCAGACGCACAGGCAAAGGTGTGTGGAGTTACTGCACCGGATGATTATACGATACACTGGATGGCACATATGCAGATCGATGCATTTGTCCATCTGCTGACACATGAACCCAATGAAGAAAAAGCAGTTGCCCATCTGGGAGACATATTGAAATATCTGCTTGCCGGATGGTATGCACTGTTTCAGAGAGATGAATAGATAACAAAAAGCTATGTGAAATTTTATTTTGCATAGCTAAAAAAATGATAACAACATAACGGTGTTATGTAAGCGAAAAAATAACAGGAGGAAGCGAGTATGTATTTAGAGGTATCAGATGTAAAAAAAAGTTATGGAGAAGGTGGAAGCTACATACAGGTTTTAAAGGGAGTATCCCTTCAGGTAAAGCAGGGCGATATGTGTGTCATTCAGGGAACCAGTGGTTCCGGTAAGTCTACGTTATTGAACTGTATCGGTGGACTGGATACGATCGAATCCGGTTCAATCAAGGTAGACGGAATCGAGATCGCAGGCATGAAAGCAGATGAATTATCTGACTACCGAAGAGATTATCTGGGATTTATCTTCCAGTTTTATAATCTGGTACCGAACCTTACCGTGCGGGAGAATATACAGGTCTGTGAATATCTGACAGATCAGCCGCTTAATATGGATGAGCTGCTTGAGATACTGGGACTGACAGAGCATCAGAATAAGTTTCCGGCACAGTTGTCCGGTGGTCAGCAGCAGAGATGTGCGATCGCAAGAGCACTGATCAAAAATCCGAAGCTGCTCTTATGTGATGAACCGACTGGAGCACTCGATTCCAAGACATCAAGGGATATCCTGATCCTTCTGGAGAAGATCAATGCGACCTATGGAACGACAATGCTGATCGTAACACATAATAATTCCATTAAGAATATGGTCGATCAGGTCGTGATCGTAAAGGATGGTCAGATCAGGAAAGATTATTACAATGAGACAAAGGTACCGGCAGCAGAATTGGAGGATTTATAAGATGCAGAAAGTATTGAGAAAAAGGATTTGGAGAGATTTCAAAAGCAACCTTCCAAGATATCTGGCATTGTCCCTTCTGATCATACTTGCCATGTATCTGGTAGTCAGTCTGGTCGGTGCGGCAGAAACGATCATTCGCGGAAGTGAGAATGCTGACAGCAGACAGTGTGTTGAGGATGGAGATTTTTCACTGTTCGTACCGATGAAGGATGAAGAAATGGAAGATTTGGAGGCGGATGGAGTGACGATCGAGCCACAGTTCTATATGGACTATGAGATTGACGAAGATCACACGATCCGTATCTTTGCAAACAGGGATGAGGTCAACAGGATCGATCTGGTAAAGGGCACACTTGCAGAAAAGGAAAATGAGCTGGTGGTAGAACGCCAGTTTGCAGAGAAGAATGATATATCAGCAGGTGATGTGATTACATTTGGCGGACGGGAATTTACCGTTACCGGAATCGGTACAACACCGGATTATGATAACGTATTAAAATCTCTGGGAGATACCGGATGTGACTGCCTGCATTTTGGTACGGGATTTGTTGCAGCTGATGTATACGATACACTTCGTGCGGAAGAAAAAAGTATAAAGTCAGAGGAATATTATTATGCATACCGGTTAAATGGTGCTATGACGGATGATGAATTAAAAGACCGCTTGGAGAAGCTGGAATTTACATCCGGAGATGTAGAAGATCCGTTTTTTCAGGAATACTGGGATCGTACGATGGGAAAGAAGGACGATCTGACAGATGGTATTCAGGAGCTGTTAGATGGAGCAAAAGAGTTAAAGGAGCTTAAGGCATTTGAAGATGGAATTATAGAATATACAGACGGAACAAAAGAAGCTGAAGATGGTTCCAATGAACTGCTGGATGGTATTCAGGAGTTAAAGGATGAGACAGATGATATGATCGATGACATCTTCTCAGAGGATGCACAGAACCTTATGACTTTTGTAAAGGCAGGGGATAATGCGAGAATTCAGGCGGCTTCCGGTGATCAGGAATTATACCGGAGCGTTGGTACGATCGCAGGTGCGATCCTGTTGATCCTGATCTCTTATGTATTATCAGTGTTCGTTGTACATTCGATCGATCAGGAAAGTGCCGTTATTGGTGCGTTATATGCACTTGGGGTAAAGAGAAAGAATCTGATGGCACATTATGTAACACTCCCGACTGTGATCACATTTGTTTCAGGTCTGATCGGAACACTGCTTGGATATTCAAGCCTTGGTGTGCCAATCCAGATGCAGGACTGCTACAACTATTATTCCCTTCCGGATCTGGATGTTATCTATATGCCATATCTGTTCATTTATGGAATCGTGGTTCCACCGGTTATTTCTATAATCGTTAATTCACTGGTTATCCGAAAGAGGCTGTCGAAGCCGGTTCTTACAATGATCAGGAATGAGCAGAAGGTTGGTAATGGTAAGGATATAAAGCTTGGAAATATGAGCTTCATGAATCTGTTCAAGATCCGCCAGATGCTTCGTGAGAGCCGTACCGGATTTACGGTAGTATTTGGAATGTTTGTAAGTCTTCTGCTGGCGATGATGTCACTGGAGATATATACTTACTGTGCGAATGTAAATCGTGATTATGTAAATGATACAAAGTATGAGTATATGTATACCTACAAATATCCGACAGAGGAAGTTCCGGAAGGTGGATATGAGGCATATGCAAAGACACTGAAAAAGAAAATTTACGGTTACAACTTTGACATAACAGTTATGGGACTGACAGAGAATAATCCGTTCTTTGATGTGGATCTGTCAGATTCATCCAGTAAGGTTGCGATCAGTTCTTCGATCGCTTACAAATACGGTCTGGATGTTGGTGATACTCTGACACTAAAGGATGATGAAGCAGATAAGATCTATGCATTTGAGATCGCATCTGTTGCGCAGTATGCTCCATCCTTTATGGTATTTATGCCATATGACAAGGCGCTTGAGTTATTCGACGAACCGGAGGATTATTTCAATGTTGTATTTTCCGACCATGCACTCGATGTCGAGACCGGAAGATTATATGCAACAACGACAAAGACCGATGTGAAGAAGGCTGCCGGTATCTTCTCGGATATAATGCAGGGAATGATCCTTACAATTGGAGGAGTATCTGTTCTGATCTTCATTGTTGTTATGTATCTGATGATGAAGGTTATGATAGATCGGTCTTCTTTCAACATTGCGTTGATTAAGATCTTCGGATACCGGAATAAGGAAGTGAAGAAGATGTATCTGGATGGTAATTTCTATATCATAACGATAGGAGCATTGATTTCGATTCCACTGACCAAATGGATCATGGATGTGGCTTATGAGCCTGCCTTTGTTCCGAATATTGCCTGCGGTATCGACAAGTCCTTCCCATTCTGGATGTACCTTGCCATCTTCGCAGGTATCCTGATCCTGTACTTCATCATCAACCATCTGCTGATCCGCAGAATCCGCAAGATGGTGCCTGCTGAAGTGCTGAAGAACAGAGAGTAGTAATTGCGAACATATAAGTTTTAATGTGAATGAGCTCGCTTGATATTACCAAGCAGGGGACGCTTTCGCTCGTTTCGGTCTGCAGCGGTACTAAGATGCCGCATATGCGCCATCTAAGGACCGGCGACCTCAAATGCCCCTGTCTCGGTAATTCAACGAACTCATTCATAATTTAAGCTGAGAAGTTCGCAATTATTCTTTTTCGCCCAGTATTATAGCTCAAACAAGCACCCGCAGACGATGGCAATGTGTTTCGCATAACGAAAAACTTCGTGAGTGTCTCATGAAGGGGGATTATGTGGAAGCAATGCCGGTTACGGGGTAAGAACCGGAAATGCTTGTTGCGTTCATATAATTGAGATGTTACAGCAGATATAAGATAAGAGCAAAAAGGCGGTTGTGTTGAAAAGACAGGTTGTGGTAAACTGGCATTGCAGGCAGGTGGACCAGGTATAGCATAAAGAGAGTCTCAGGATGGAAGTGAGATATGGCACATGCCTGCGGATAGTATATATCAGGAGGATATTGCATGTTATTAATAAAGAACGGCAGGGTCGTTGATCCTGTGACAAATACAGATCGGAAGCTGGATGTGCTGGTTGATGGTGCGGTGATCACAGAAGTGGAACAGCAGATAGATCCGGAAGCATGCAGGGAAAAGTATGGTACAGATGATGTTTGCGTGATCGATGCGGAAGGTCTGGTGGTTGCACCGGGGCTGGTCGATACACATGTACATTTCAGAGATCCGGGCTTTACTTATAAAGAGGACATCGAGACCGGAGCAGAGGCTGCCGCTTATGGCGGATTTACGACGGTTATCTGTATGGCAAATACGAAGCCGGCAGTTGATAATGTAGAGACACTTGAGTATATTCAGAGAAAAGGGGAAACGACCGGGATCCATGTGATCCAGACGGCGACCGTTACAAAGGATCTGAAGGGAAAAGAACTTGTAGATATGGAACTGCTGGCAGAACATGGTGCTGCCGGATTTACAGATGATGGTATCCCGATCATGGATGAAGAAGTCTTAACGGAGGCAATGCTTCGTGCGAAAGCGCTTGATCTGCCGATTAGTCTGCATGAAGAAGATCCTGCATTTGTAAAAGGTGCAGGTGTGAATATGGGAGCAGTATCCGAGCAGCTTGGCTATGGTGGGGCTTCCAGAACAGCAGAGGATGTCATGGTCGCAAGAGACTGTATCCTTGCCCTTCATACAGGAGCATCTGTCTGTATTCAGCATATCAGTTCCGGAAATTCCGTTGAGTTAGTAAGGCTGGCAAAGAAGCTTGGTGCGGATGTTCATGCAGAAGCAACACCACATCATTTTACACTGACAGAGGATGCAGTTCTGACCTATGGAACAATGGCAAGAATGAACCCACCGGTCAGAGAAGAAGCGGACCGGTTGAAGATCATTGAAGGTATTCAGGACGGCACGATCGATATGATCGTAACCGATCATGCACCGCACAGTGCAGAAGAAAAGGCACGTCCGATGGCACAGGCACCGAGTGGGATCACAGGCCTTGAGACATCACTGGCACTGGGAATCCGTTCACTGGTACAGCCGGGCTACATCACACTTATGAAGCTTATGGAGCTGATGAGTAAGAACCCGATGGAGTTCTACCGGATGACACCGGGCAGTATCCAGGCGGGAGCGCCGGCTGATATTGTGATATTTGGAGAAAATGAAGAATGGACCGTTGAACATTTCCATTCCAAAGCCTTGAATTCACCGTTTTTTGGTTGGACACTTCCGGGAAAGCTTCATTACACGATCTGCAACGGTAAGATCGTAGCAGAGAACTAGAACACAGGGGATACGGGTACATACAGGGAATCATACATTTTTTTGTACAGGAGGAAGAAGAAATGGCAAAAGAATTAAGATGGGCAGTACTTGGTACAGGTGTAATTGCAAATGAAATGGCACAGGCGCTGGAACAGATGGGTAAATCCTTATATGCGGTAGGAAACCGTACCCATGAGAAGGCAGTTGCATTTGCGGAGAAATATCATGTAACAAAGGTATATGATGATTTTCATGAGATGTTTACAGATCCGGAGATCGACATTATCTATATTACAACGCCGCATAATACCCACATTGAATTCCTGAGACAGGCACTTGCAAACGGCAAGCATGTATTGTGTGAGAAGTCGATCACGTTGAACAGTGATGAATTAAATGAGGCATTGCAGATTGCAGAGAAGCATCATGTGATACTGGCGGAAGCCATGACGATCTGGCATATGCCATTATATAAGAAATTATGGGAGATCGTATCATCCGGTGAACTCGGAAAAGTTCAGATGATACAGTTGAACTTTGGAAGCTATAAAGAATATGATATGAATAATCGTTTCTTTAACATCAATCTTGCCGGTGGTGCATTGCTTGATATCGGAGTATATGCACTCAGTCTGATGCGCAGCTTTATGGCAGAGACACCGGATCAGGTGATGAGTCAGGTGCGGTTCGCGCCGACAGGGACGGATGAGCAGGCAAGCATCATCCTGATGAATAAAGAACAACAGATGGCAGCTATTACGCTGTCCATGCATTCAAAGCAGCCAAAGCGTGCAATGATCAGTTGTGAAAAAGGGTATATCGAGATCATGGAATATCCAAGAGCTGATAAAGCGATTATCGTAGATGCTGCAAGCGGAGCAGTTACACCGGTAGAAGCCGGTGAAACAAAGCGTGCGCTTGAATATGAGATGCGGGATATGGAAGAAGCGGTACAGTCCGGAGATGTAAGCCGGATGCAGATGCCTTTTACCGGAGATGTCATGAACATCATGACAGACCTTCGAAAGAACTGGGGCTTAGTCTATCCGGAAGAATCAAGAAAGACGGAGTAGATCCCATTTTGATGAGGTTCCGGTCTTTCGGAAAATATTCTGTAAGTGCTTCTGGATCGTGTTCTCACTGATCCCGAGAGTGGCTGCAATCTCATCGTTATTTGCAAATGAAAAGATCAGAGACAGGATCTCTGTCTCTCGTGGAGTAAGGTCATAGCCTTTTGCAAGTGCCGGGATACGGTTTGCAAGAGCGGTATGGCCTTTCTCTTTTTCCGGATATAGGATCTGTTCATAGGTTACGTTGATATGCTTGCCAAGAGAACGGAAGAAGAACATATCATCGTCTGTAAAATCCCCATCGATCTTGGTACGAAACAGCGTCAGGATACCGGAGAATTCTCCACTGCAGATCATGCTGTACTGTAAGGAATCGTAGACATGGAATTTCTGATAACAGTGCTGATAGAGAGAAGAGTTCAGACGGACATCATCATTTACCAGATCGCTTTCTCTTACAAGCTGGGATTCCCGTACATTGTTGATCCAGAGCAGATGATCCTCACTCATATGATCGATGTAGAGCAGTTCTGCTTCATAGAAATAATCAGGAAAGCAGACCGGAGTCGGTACGATCTCAGTTCGGTTTTCCGGATTGACGGAGATAATGCTCGCATAAGTAAATGGGATCAGCAGGCGAAGTCTTGGGAGAAATTCATCTCTCAGTGCTTCATAGGATTTACATTGGTACAGCGTATATACGATATCGTTATAGATCAGAAAGTTGTTCTTTTCCATTGTGGGTCTCCTTCGCGTGAAATGATGTTGATTTTCAGGCAGATGCCAAGACTGCTTCATTTGCATAGCAAGCCATCCGGTCGAAAGTTATATAAATACAATTATATATTACAAAATACTTGTTTTCAAGTATATACTACCGAAAATGATTAGCATTTACCTCAAATTAATAATTGAAAAACAGTAGGGAATTGAGATAAGCTATAAAACGAAAAAGAGATCAGAGAAAGGAAGCGTTGCGGATGAAGGATAAAAAATATGTTATAACAATTACGAGACAGTTCGGAAGTCTTGGAAGACCAATCGCAAAACTGATGGCAGAACAACTGGGAATAGAGTATTACGACAGAGATATCGTGGATCAGGCAGCCAAGCAGTTGAAGCTTCCCGCTTCTGTTGTAGACGAAGAAGAAGAAAGCGCAAAGAAGATCTTCAAGAATCCGTTTTCCAGAATGGTACTTCCGCTTGGCGGTGGCACGAACAGTACCCAGGATGATATTTTCGATGCACAGCAGAATATCATACGATTTCTTGCAGAGAAAAGCTCATGCGTGATCGTTGGACGTTGCTCTGACTTTATTTTAAGCGAGATGGACAATGTGATGAATATATTCATCTATGCTCCGTACCCGGATCGTGTTGAGAATTGTGTGAATTCGATGGGACTGGAAATCGATGAAGCTCGTAAGATGATCGTAGCCGTTGATGAGGCGCGTGATTCCTATCACATGAATTATGCCGGATATAAGCCGGGAGACATCAATCATTGTGATATCCTGATCAACAGCAGTCTGCTCGGTGTAGAAAATACTGCAAAGTATCTGGCAGAACTGGTACGTGAGAAGTTTATCAGTGATTAATAAGGATTAGACGTAATTAAAATTAAGTAGAAACTTATCATATATAATAATTGTAAATAAGTAAATGAAATTGTAAACTAAAAGCAGTTGATACGAAGGCGTATCTGCAATGCTATAAGGCATTGCGGATGCGCTTTTTGTTGTTTTATAAGGAAAAATACAAAACGGAAAGGAAGAATGGTTATGACACATGGCTTGGTGGCACTGTTAATAGTGCTGATCGTAATTGTCGGTTCGATACTGACACATCGCTGCGAAGAATTTATGATCGGGGGTTCTCTGGTCGGCGCGGCAGTTTTATTTAAAGGTTCATTTCTGACACAATGGTGTACGATGCTTCAGGAGACGATTTCGGAAAATGTCTGGATCGTTGTAGTATGCGGATTGTTCGGCAGCCTGATCGCCTTACTTCAGACAGCAAAGGGAAATTATGGTTTTTCTAAGCTGGTTTCCAAATTATGTAATTCAGAGCGAAAGACATTACTTACCACATTTATACTTGGTATATTGATCTTTGTAGATGATTATCTGAACGTTTTATCGATCGGTGCCTGTATGAAGGGTGTTTACGATAAACGTAAGATACCGAGAGAGACACTGGCGTTCATGCTGGATTCCACAGGTGCTCCGGTCTGTGTACTTCTTCCGTTTTCAACATGGGCAGTTTTCTATGCAAGTCTGTTCATTGATCAGCCGAGTGTACAGGCATATGGATTCACCTCCGGTATGAAAGCGTACTTAAGTGCCATTCCATTTTGTTTTTATCCAATCATTATATTATTGATCGTATTTTTATTCTGTATGGGAATCATGCCAAAGCTTGGTGGTATGAAGAAAGCATATAAGCGAGTAGAGGAGACCGGCAAGGTCTACAGTGATGCCAGCAGAAAGTACAATCATGAAAACCGTGCAGGTTATGAAGAAGACGGAAATATCTGGGATTTCGTTATTCCGATGGCAGTCCTTGTAGCGATCGCCATTATCACAGGTGATCTTCTTCTGGCAGTTGTTCTTGCGATCGCATGTTGTATGCTGATGTATCTTCCAAGAAAGGTTATAGCTGTAAATGAATTCTTTGGTGTGATCGTAAAGGGATTTGCGGATATGCTTCCAACCCTTACCTTACTGGTACTTGCGTTCTTATTGCAGAAGGTAACAGAACAGCTTAACATGACAGATTATATAATCGATCTTGCACAGCCATTATTAACAGGCTCTCTGTTCCCGATGATCACATTTATCCTTGTTGCGGCGCTTTGTTTTGCAACCGGATCCTTCTGGGGCATGAGTGCAGTCGTTGCACCGATCGTATTCCCGCTTGGCGCAGCAATCTCCGCAAACCCGGTTCTGATCATGGCAGCAATTATCTCCGGTGGTGCATTTGGAAGCCATGCATGCTTCTACTGTGATGCAACGCTTCTGTCATCGAACAGTGCAGGCATTGATAATATGGAACATGCAGTATCCCAGCTCCCATATGTTATGATCGCAGCTATGTTGTCAATCGTTGGCTTCCTGATCTGTGGATTTATAGTTTAGAGTAAAAGGGGGCATGTGATATGGCAGAATATATTATAAAGAGCCGGGCAGTATTTGATGGTCGGGCGGATAGCTGTAAGCCGCTTGCTGTCTGGATCAAAGATGACAGGATAAAGAAGCTCCTGCCATATGATGAGACAAATGCCGTTCCGGCGGATGTTCCGATATACGATATGGGTGACAAGCTTGTCATGCCATCCTTTATCGATGCACATACCCATATATTTACCGGAGCGGTAGCCGCAAGTGAATATGTATGCAACACGTTGGATGCCTGCCATTCGGAACAGGAATGTGTGGAGCAGATGGCAGCATATGTAAAGGCGCATCCCGGACAGAAGCGAATCCGCGGAACTGGATGGTTTATCGGGAACTGGACGGAGGATCGTATGCCGGACAAACGAAGTCTGGATGCATATTTCCCGAATACTCCAGTATATCTGGAATGTGCGGATGCACACAGCATGTGGCTGAATTCAGCAGCACTTGCTGAAGCCGGGATCAGACCGAATCCCGATTTGGCAAATGGCATGATCGAGACTTACCCGGATGGAGAGCTTACCGGAATGTTGATCGAACCGGAAGCCTATGCGCCCGCCATGGAAAAGTTCATGGATTTTACGGATGAAGAAATGACAGAAATACACAGACATTTCAAACAGGTACTTGCGGAGAACGGAGTTGCAGGCTTAAGTGAGATGTTTGCAGAAGATTATACAGAAGAGACTTATAAGAAATATGAATTGCTGAAAAAGCTGGATGATGAAGAAGGGCTGTATGCAGATGTATATGTCTACACGAAGTTATTTGGCTATACCTCATTTGAAAAGTTCTTTGAGATGAAGGAAAAACTGGATT
This sequence comes from Clostridium sp. AM46-21, assembly GCF_003480025.1. NCBI lineage: Bacteria > Bacillati > Bacillota > Clostridia > Eubacteriales > Clostridiaceae > Clostridium > Clostridium sp. AM46-21. The sequence continues at coordinate 48,730 of NZ_QUIB01000016.1, read as the reverse complement.
CCAGACATTTTCAGATCACCGGTTTAAAGGGGTTTATTGATGGGGTGACGGAGACTTATACCGGACTGCTCTTAGAGCCATATACAGACCGCCCGGATACCTGTGGGGAGAAACTTCCGCTCTGGCCGAGAGCGAAGATGCAGGAGGAGATCACTGCGGCAAATGAGGCAGGCATACAGGTCAGACTTCATTGTATCGCAGATGGTTCTGTGCGCATGGCGCTTGATATGTACGAGGAAGCGGAAAAAAGAACCGGAAGAAAGGATCTCAGAAATACGATCGAGCATATCGAAAATATTCATCCCGATGATATCAGGAGATTCAAGGAATTGGATGTCGTAGCATCGATGCAGCCATATCATCTGATCCTGTCCAATAATGATAAGATCGTGCGGCTTGGAAAGAAGCGGTGCAGATATGAATGGCCGATGAAAAGTATCACGAATACAGGAGCGGCATTTGCAGTCGGAACGGATTACCCGGTTGTGGGATTAGATCCATTTCAGACAATCTATGCGGCAGTGATCAGAAAGGATGCAGACGGAAGAATATCCGGTCAGAATCCGTGGGAGGCCATTGATATGGCGACAGTCTTAAAAGGATATACCTACGGAGCTGCTTACGTCTATCAGGCAGAAGACCGAACCGGTTCGATCGAAGAAGGCAAATGTGCAAATCTCATCGTGCTGGATCAGAATCTGTTTACGATCGATCCGGAGATGATACCGGATACCAAAGTGCTATGGAATATATTTGAGGGTCAGACGATATATGACAGACTGAATAATCTGGCAGGTGCGAGTGGAATATAAGCTGTTGAAAACAGACAACCGACAGATGATAGATTTGACGGATGTAAGTAGAAGGTAAGCCGGAAATCAATGGCAGAAAATATAGGATAAAGAAATAAGATGTTCTGATAACAGGAGGATATGAGTATGAGAAAGGTAAAGGTAGCGGCTACACAGATGAGCTGTAGCTGGAATAGAGAAGAAGTGTTAGACAAGGCGGAGAAGCTGGTTCGGAAGGCAGCAGCAGAAGGAGCAAATATTATCTTGTTACAGGAATTGTTTGAAACTCCGTATTTCTGTCAGAAGCAGAAATTCGAATATTTTGATCTGGCAAAGCCACTTTCAGAAAATGCGGCAGTAAAACGATTTACCGAGGTTGCAAAAGAGCTTCAGGTTGTTCTGCCGATCAGCTTTTATGAAAAGGCGGGAAATACAGCATTTAATACAATAGCGATCATTGATGCAGATGGAACGATCCTTGGAACATATCGTAAGACCCATATCCCGGATGGACTTCCATATGCGGAGAAGTTTTATTTTACACCGGGAGATACCGGATTTAAGGTATGGAAGACAAAATATGCAGATATCGGCGTTGGCATCTGCTGGGATCAATGGTTCCCGGAGGCTGCCAGAAGCATGGCACTTCTTGGTGCAGAGCTGTTGTTCTATCCGACTGCGATCGGAAGCGAGCCTACATTAAACATTGATTCCAAGTCACACTGGCAGCATGCAATGCAGGGACATGCAGCAGCAAATATCATGCCGGTGATCGCATCGAACCGTATCGGAACAGAGACAGATGATGAGTCTTCGATGACATTTTACGGTTCTTCCTTTATCGCAGATCAGACCGGAACAATCGTGGAGGAGGCAGACCGTGAGACAGAATCTGTGCTTGTCCATGAATTTGATCTGGATGCGATCGCACAGATGCGTAGAGAATGGGGCGTGTTCCGTGACCGCAGACCGGAGATGTACGGAACTTTGATGCACCATTAATTAAAGACATTTTATGTATAAGATCACACACATAAGTTCAAGAATGAAGATTGCAGGAAGCCCAATGTAGAATTTGGGCTTCCTGATTTTATGTCGGAACAATAGCATACCAAGAACCGCACCAAAGATTCCGAATACACCGGCAAGGATCAGGTGGCTTCCGGGATGCGCCACTTGTGGTGGATGGCTTTCCATTTGTCGATGCCATACAGGAAAAATACGATCAGATTGATCAGGATATATGTACTTAAGAATAAATGATCTTTTATCAGTTCAAATAACATATGTGGTTGTACTCCTTTCATCCGTACAGACTGCTTTCACAGAGGAGAAGTTCGTTCCTTCGCAGTTTCCAGTCAAGCAGATTTTCATTATATGCATTTTAAGATGATTTTTGTGGATTGTCTATATTTATATTCTTGAAGCCTGTTTGATACGGGCTTATAATGATGCATAAAATAAGAAAGAAGGACGAAAGATGAATATACAGATCAGAGAATATAAAGATTCAGACATACAGGAGATGAACCGCATCTGGAACCGTGTGGTAGATGATGGAGTTGCTTTTCCACAGGAGGATGACCTGACAGAGGAGACAGGCAGGGGATTCTTTGCAGGCCAGACCTATACTGCGGTGGCAGAGGATACAGACACAGGAAAGGTGCTCGGACTTTATATCCTGCATCCAAATAATGTCGGACGCTGCGGTCATATCTGCAATGCCAGCTATGCGGTAGATGCGGATGTAAGAGGATTTCATATCGGAGAGAAGTTGGTGTCTGACTGTCTGGTACAGGCAAAGGCGTATGATTATCTGGTGCTGCAGTTTAATGCGGTGGTGGCTACAAATGTGCATGCAAGACACCTCTATGAGAGGCTTGGATTTACGCAGCTTGGAACGATTCCGGGTGGTTTTCGCATGAAGGCTGGACACTATGAGGACATCTGCCCATATTACTTTGACCTGAGAACGCTACATTAGATAATTACAGCATGCAGTTAAATGTTTTGTATCGGAACATTTAAAATATTAGCATGCTGCAATTATCTTATCTGCCAAGTCTTTACGGATCAAAGTAATATGTTTAACAAAATATAATTTAAGAGCTAAGACAGTATGTGGCAGAAATATATAATGAAGAAAGCAGTATGTTTTCTTTACACAAGTCAATTAAAATGGTAAAATAATTAATGTGCGTAATAAGAACGATATAATTTATTTGATGTGTCAAATAAGACTTTAGAATAGAAATCAGGATAGATAATCATGTTTAAATATAGATTTTTTCAGGTGATCCTTGCGATCGCAGTTGTAATGCTGATCGTGTCGTCTGCGGTGTTTATCTCATTCCAGGGAGTGAATATCAGTGAGGCAGAGTACACATCAGAGATGACCGGACGAACATTTGAGACAGATGGAGCAGATGGTTCGGAAACTGCTCTGACGGAGTTCGAGGCGTGGCTGGAGTACAGCATCATTGCGGATGGACTGAAGGAAACCGGAAATAATGTTGATTTTGATAAGGGAAATGTGAAGCTTTGCGACTATAACCTGACGCAGCTTAGACAGTTGAAGAAGGTGAAGGATGAGGCGAAACGAATGATGTTCCTGTCGGTGATCCTGCTTATCATAGGATTTCTGGCAGTAAAGAAAAGACGAATGTATGAGTGTGTCGTATGGGGCGGCGTTGCAGCAAGTGTGATCGGAATAGTATCACTGATCCTGCTCGCGGTATCCGGAAGCGGCATTTTCTATGGCGTTCGTGAGATGGTATTTAAAGGCAGGTATGATGTATTTTTCTCAGGGGATGACAGACTGATCGCGCTGATCCCGGATAATCTGGGACTTCGGATGTTCCTGATCTATACAGGAGTGATACTTGCCGGACTTGTTATTACGATCATAGTACGACTGATAAGCTGGCGAAAGACACAGCCACACAAATTCTAATATATTCAGGAGGGTTATATGAACAAGAGAATCAACGATTGGATCAACTGGGTACTGTATGATGAACTGATCGCAGGTAAACTGAATGCACCAAAGCATCTGCTGGGTATTCATGAATATGGGGAAGGACAGATCATCACAGCCTATCGTCCACATGCGGTGGAAGTGAAGGTTACATCCAGAACAGGTAAAAAAGTTCATACGATGGAGAAGGTAACGGATGAGGGATTTTATGCGATCTTTTTCCCTAAGAAGGAATTTAGCGGAACAAAATACAATCTGGTGACAACTTATGAGGATGGAACGACTGTTACGACAGCAGATCCATATGCATTTGACAGCCAGATTTCAGATTTTGATTCTTATTTATTTGCAGAAGGCAAGCACTACGAGATCTATAATAAATTTGGAGCACATCCGATGACGATCGATGGCGTAAAGGGAACCTATTTTGCAGTATGGGCTCCGGACGCGCGGAGAGTCAGCGTTGTCGGTGATTTCAATATGTGGGATGGTAATTTACATCCGATGCAGCTTCGACCAAACGGTGGAATCTATGAGCTGTTTATTCCAAATGTGCTTTCCGGCGCAGTATACAAATACCAGATTTTGACCCGTTATGATGAGATCTTATATAAGAGTGATCCATACGGAAATCAGGCACAGATGCGTCCGGACAATGGTTCGGTTGTTGCAGATCTGACGACCTACAAGTGGAAGGATATTGCATGGATAAATAAGAGAAAAACCTACAGCAGAACAGATCGCATGAAGATGCCGATGACCATCTATGAGATGCATCTCGGTTCATGGAGAAAGAAAGTTGAAGACGATGACAGCGGCTTCTTCAGTTATAGAGAGTTAGCTCCGATGGTTGCGGATTATGTAAAGGATATGGGCTATACACATGTGGAGATCATGGGTATCGCAGAGTATCCGTTTGATGGTTCCTGGGGCTATCAGGTAACGAATTATTATGCACCGACATCCAGATACGGATCGCCGGAAGATTTCATGTATTTTATTGACTATTTACATAGTAAGGGAATCGGTATCATCTTAGACTGGGTACCTGCACATTTCCCGAAGGATGCACACGGACTTGGCAGATTTGATGGTATGCCGCTCTATGAGCATCCGGATCCAAGAAGGGGCGAGCATCCGGATTGGGGTACTTATATTTTTGATTATGGCAGAGCAGAGGTTGCAAACTTCCTGATCGCAAATGCACTTTTCTGGGTAGAGAAGTTCCATATCGATGCGTTACGGGTAGATGCTGTTGCATCCATGTTATATTTGGACTATGGTAAGCAGGATGGACAGTGGCTTCCAAATGAAAATGGCGGCAATGAGAATCTGGATGCAATTAAGCTACTGCAGAATATTAATGCAGTTATGGAAGAAAAGAATCCGGGAGCATTCCTGATCGCAGAGGAATCAACTGCATGGGCCGGTGTGACTGCTCCGGCATCCATGAACGGACTTGGCTTCCTGTTCAAATGGAATATGGGATGGATGAATGACTTCCTCGAGTATATGAAGATGGATCCATATTTCAGAAGCTTTAACCATAACAAGCTGACCTTCAGCTTATCCTATACATATGCAGAGAATTATGTTCTTGTCATTTCACATGATGAGGTCGTACATCTGAAATGTTCAATGATCAATAAGATGCCGGGAAGCGAACCTCAGAAATTTGCAAATCTTCGTCTGGCATATGGTTATATGTATGGCCATCCGGGCAAAAAGCTGTTATTCATGGGTCAGGAATTTGCACAGCCGCGCGAGTGGAGCGAGGCAAGAAGTCTTGACTGGTTTGTCCTTGACAATCCGTTGAATCAGGGTGTACAGCGTTGGGTAAAAGCGTTAAATAATCTGTACAATGCGAATGATGCGTTATATGCAAATGACAGCGATGTGATGGGCTTTGAGTGGATCGACTGTGACCATCCGGATAAGGGTGTGGTTTCATTTATCCGTCGAGGTTCTACACCGAGTAAGCAGTTGTTATTTATCTGCAATTTCGTGCCGGTTGAATATGATAATTATGAAGTTGGAGCACCTTGCTTCACAACATATAAAGAAGTCCTGAATTCCGACGACGTACAATTTGGCGGAGCAGGAAGATTAAACAGTGGTAAGATCAAGGCTATCGATAAGAAGACAGAACGTATGCCTTATTCGATCAGTGTAACAGTACCGCCACTTTCTACTGTTGTTCTGGAATATGATTACACCGATGTAACACCGGAGGATATTCTGAAGAAGAAAGAGGCAGAAAAGAAAGCGGCAGCAGCAAAACGCGCGGCTGAGAAGAAAGCGGCTGCGAAGAAAACTGCAACGGAAAAGAAGGATGTAGAGACGACGGAAGTTGTAAAAAAGGAGCCGGAGAAGAAGACGGCTGCGACAAAGACAAAAGAAACAGTAAGTAAGACAAAGCCTGCACAGACAAAAGCGGCAGTTTCAAAGAAGACTACTAAGAAATAATAAAAAATGCTGGATCGTACTTGTGCGGTTCAGCATTTTTTGTAGGCATAAGGAGAAGACATGAAGATAGAAAAAGTAAGTACAGCGGATGCGGAGGAGCTTCTCACAATCTATGCACCCTATGTAGAAGAAACAGCAATATCATTTGAATATGAAGTACCGTCTGTAGATGAATTCAGGAACAGGATCGAGCAGATCTCAGCAAAGTATCCATACATAAAGGCAGTCGTGGATGGGAAAATCGCAGGCTATGCATATGCAGCAGGTTTCAAAGACAGAAAGGCATATGACTGGTCAGTGGAAACAACGATATATATCCGAAAAGACTGCAGGCAGCTGGGGCTTGGCAAAGCCCTATATGAGAATCTGGAAAAACTACTGAAGGAAATGGGAATCCTGAACATGAATGCCTGTATCGCAAGTCCGGCAGCAGAGAGCGGACATCTGACGGATGACAGTTACAGATTCCATAAAAAAATGGGCTTTACGCTGGTTGGGCGTTTTCATAACAGCGGCTATAAGTTTGGTGAATGGTACGATATGATCTGGATGGAGAAGATGATCGGCGAGCACGAGAAGGATATGCCGGATGTAAGATTTGGTCAATGAAAAAGAAATTTATAAAAAACACTTGCAAAAAGATAATCCAAGCAATATAATACAGGAGAAGTGCAAAGAGGCACAGAGCGAGAAGCTCTGTGCCTCTTTAGTTTTCCAGGTATTAAGTTTTAGGAGGAAATTCAAATGAAAACAGGTACAGTAAAATGGTTTAATGCAAAAAAGGGATATGGATTTATCAGCGATGAGAATGGTGATGACATTTTTGTACATTTCTCAGCTTTAAATATGTCTGGTTTCAAAGTATTGGAGGAAGGCGATAAAGTTGAGTTCGAAGTAATTGAGGGAGAAAAAGGACCTCAGGCTGCAAATGTAACAAAGCTGTAAGCTGATACATAATGAAGATACCTCATGACAGATCATCGGTACTCAGAATTTTGAGAACCGATGATCGCCATGGGGTATTTTTTTGCGGATTCTTGCGGAAATTATGATTATATATTAGAATAGCGGCACAGGAGAAAGAAAACATGAACAATCCAATAAAAGAATTAACAAAGAAGGAATGGATCATCTGGTTAGGATCTATTTGTATCGTATGCGTATCGAACTTGCTGACAACAGATTTTGATCTGCTGACTCTGGTAGCTGCATTAGTGGGTGTAACTTCGCTGATCTTTGCAGCAAAGGGAAATGTATGGGCACAGATCCTGATGGTGATATTCAGCATCCTTTATGGGATCATTTCCTACCGGTTCCATTACTGGGGCGAGATGATTACATATCTTGGCATGACAATGCCTATGGCGATCTGGTCTACGATCACATGGCTCCAGAATCCTTCCGGCGGAAACGGAAATGTCGTAAAGATCCAGAAGCTGAACCGGAAGCACATCATAGGGCTTATTATATCCGGCGCGATCGTAACGGCAGTATTTTATTATATTTTAGTTGTATTCGATACCCCGAATATTATATTCAGCACCATATCGATCATAACCAGTTTTCTGGCAGCAGCACTTACGATGCTCCGTTCCTCGTATTATGCAGTATGGTATGCGGCAAATGATATCGTGCTGATCATTTTATGGGTGCTGGCATCCATGAAGAATCCTGCCTATATCCCGGTCGTTGTGAATTTCGGTATCTTCTTTATCAATGATATGTATGGCTATATCAGTTGGAAAAGGCGGGAACGGATACAGCTGTAAAATGCAGAAAAAGTGGGTTGTTGGTACTATTACTTTACACAAGAGAGTTTGTAGCTGTGGAGCTGAAGAAGTTATCGACTAATAAAAAACAGAATCCCCGCTATGGTGTGTTTTACTATTTATAAAGCAAGCCTTTGGGAGCGTCGGTTCTTAGTGAGTCGCTATATGCGACGAACTTTTCATAGGTATGGAATAGTGAGACAGGCAGAAAATAAATCAGCCCTTGGGGTATATTATAACCCCAAGGACTGATTTATTTTCGTATGTGTGATTAGTTCTTCGAACAGCGGAACAGCAGATCCTCCCAACGGCGATCCACTTCCTCCTGATACTGAACGAGTAAATGCTCATTTTCAGGCTTGAACAAATGCTTGAAACGACCCTGTGTCCGTAAGAAGTCCTCGATCGGAAGCTTCTTCTTAGGAGAATAGCTTAAGATCCATTTGCCTTCGATGACTTCAAATAAAGGCCAGTAGCAGGTCTCAACCGCCAGCTTACAGATATCCATGATCTGTTCGGTAGGATAACGCCAGCCACGAGGACAAGGAGCCATAACATTTAAGAAAGCAGCACCCGGTGTGTAGATGGCTTTTTCGGATTTCTCATAGATATCACGCATATTACCAAGCAGAGTAGTCTGACCGACATAAGGGATATCATGAGCTGCCATAACCTGTGCCAGATCCTTACGGTTCTGCATCTTACCATTTGACTGGGAACCGACAGGAGTGGTAGTTGTATCTGCATACATCGGAGTAGCAGAAGAACGCTGGATACCGGTATTCATGTAAGCACCGTTATCGTAGCAGACATATACCATGTCATGACCACGCTCCATAGCACCGGATAAAGACTGAAGACCGATATCGTAAGTACCGCCGTCACCGCCAAATGTTATGAATTTATATGTTTCATCTAATTTACCCTTTTTCTTTAATACATGATAAGCAGTTTCTACACCGGAAAGGGTAGCGCCTGCATTTTCAAATGCGTTATGAATGTAACTGTCTTCATAAGCAGTATATGGATACATGAAGGTGGAAACCTCCAGACATCCGGTAGCGTTACCGATAACTGCTTTGTCACCCTCATGAAGGGCACGGAGTACATTACGAACTGCGATCGTACCGCCACAGCCTGCACACATTCTATGACCCGGAGCAAGACGCTCAGGCTTGTTCATTACTTCTTTAAAATTATATGCCATTTTGTCTTACCTCCTTACTTTCTAAGTCCAATATACTGATACTGTGGAATGGTCTTGCCCTGCTCGATCATTTCCTCTAACTGGTTAAATACATCGGTTGCTTCCACTGTTGTATAATCTCTGCCACCAAGACCGTAGATATAGCTGACAGCCTTTGTAGAAGCTCCGATATCATACAGGTGCTCCTTGATCTCAGCGGATAAAGGACCGCCGCCTGCACGGAAGCCTTCGGAACGGTCTAAGATCGCAACTGCTTTTGTATGAGTCAGCGCCTTTGCAATTTCTTCACCGGGGAATGGACGGAAGACACGGAGCTTTAATAAGCCGACCTTCTTGCCCTGTGCGCGCAATGCATCGATTGCTTCTTTTGTCGTTCCTGCTGCGGAACCGATCATAACGATCGCATAATCAGCATCTTCTAATTTATATTCCTCAAAGAAGCCGTACTGTCTGCCGGAGATCTTTGCGAAATCATTCGCAACATCCAGGATCACCTGCTTGGCATTCTTCATACCTTCGTTCTGATTCATTTTGGATTCCATATAGAATGGAGAAGTTGCATATGGACCGACTGCCATAGGCATCTTTGGATTCAACAGGTACTGTTCCGGATTGTATTCACCGACAAATGCTTTTACCTTGTCATCCTCTAACAGTTCGATATTCTCAACTGCGTGGCTGGTGATGAAACCATCCTGACAGATCATGATCGGAAGACGGACATCCTTGTGTTCTGCGATCCGGTAAGCCTGTACGAAATTATCATAAGCTTCCTGATTATTCTCTGCATAGATCTGGATCCATCCGGTATCTCTTGCACCCATACTGTCTGAGTGGTCGCAGTTGATATTGATCGGGCCGGATAAAGCTCTGTTTACAAGAGCCAGTGCAATCGGCAGACGATTGGAAGCTGCAACATAGAGCTCCTCCCACATCAGCGCCATACCGCAGGAAGAGGTTGCTGTTAAGACACGGCAACCGGCAGCACTTGCACCGATCGCAGCACTCATAGCACTGTGCTCACTCTCGACCGGAATAAACTCTGTATCGATCTCACCGTTTGAAATATATGTAGAAACAAACTGTGGAATCTCTGTAGAAGGGGTGATCGGGAATGCCGGCATGACATCCGGGTTGATCTGCTTGATCGCATAAGACACCGCTTCATTTCCTGATAAACGTTCTCTGATACCCATTTATTTGCCCTCCTTCATCGTAATAGCACCAAACTTACACTGATAAGCACAGATACCGCAGCCCTTGCAGTGGTTCAGATCGAAGTCAAGGCGTTTGCCGCCTACGACCGGGATGCAGCTGTCCGGACAGACCGGTGCACATAACAGACAGTGTACACATTTGCTCTCATCTATGACGGGAGTAGCAGTTCTCCATTCACCTGTGTTAAATGCTTTGGAAGTACCACCGCCGTACACATGGTTACCGGGTGTGATTTCTGTATATTTACTTTTTTCATGTATTCTGCTGATATCTGTTCTCATTACTTGGTTACCTCCTTAAATGCAAGCTCAAGGGCTTTCATATTTCCATCGATAACCTCAGGCTTCTTTGCAAATTTGTGCTGATAGGAAAGTCTCATATCTGCAAGGAAATCATCCTGCTCCATGATACCGCTGACTGCAACGATAGCAGCAAGCATAGGAGAATTCGGGAAGTTCCTGCCGAGTGTCTGCATCGAGATCTCCCGGGCATCTAATGTATAAACTTTTCCTTTGTAGCCATTTAAATGAGGACGAACCTCATCCGGTGTCTTTGGGGTGTTAATGACGATCGCACCATCTTCTTTTAATCCGGCGGTTACATCCACGGATTCCAAGAGGGACTCGTCAACGACAACAACATACTGTGGGGTGTAGATATTGGAATGAACGCGGATCGGATCGCTGCTGATTCTGTTATAAGCAGTGATCGGCGCACCCATTCGCTCCGGACCATATTCCGGAAAACCCTGAACGTATTTTCCTGTTTTAAAAGCTACGTCTGCAAGCAGCAGAGCAGCAGTTTTGGCACCCTGGCCGCCCCGGCCATGCCATCTGATCTCAATCGTATCTTTCACTTTTTAATCTCTCCTTGTGACTATAAACGCATCGATATGTCAGAATGAATATAGAAATGATTTCCCCTATTATTTCAGACAAATAGAAGGTTTATTGAAAAAAATTCTTAATAAAACGTAGACTTTTTTATTATATCATGTATAAATAAGAAGTAAATAAAAATTTTTTGTAAATAAGAGAAGAAATTTGAACGAATAAAAGACGGAAAAGTGCAGATAACAGAATTTCGTCATAATGAAAAATGAGGTATAATGAATCGCACCAAGAATGTAAAAAAAGAGGAGAGAAAAATGTCAAAGGGGAAAAAAGTAAAGATCGTAATTGAGGGAATCATTCTGTTGTTTATTGTTTACTGTGTCGTTTTAAAGATGCTGCCGGTATCGACAGGAAGACTGTCAACATACGAAGAGATCAATGATGCAGTAGCAACAGCCGCTTCAAGGTATAAGAATACGGTTACGCTAAAGACAACAGGGGAACCGTATATGGATTATCAGTCGGTCCTTGACAAGCTGATGGAAAAGAATATGTATGCAGGTGGAGAATTCTATGCATTTTCTTATGTATATACGCCGGATTCAGGTGGAGAAAAGGTAGCGGTAAGGATCAGTCATATGAGCCGGTTAAAAAGCTTTCTTGTATTTATCCGTTCCGGTCAGATTTCGGGGAAGATAAAGGGGCTGTCAGATTACGAGAAAGTGAAAGCGGTACATGATTATATTATCTTACATAATGAATATAACCGCTCATCCGGTGGTGCATGTAATACTCTGTACAGAGGAGATTCGGCATGTAACGGATATGCGCTGGCATTTTATATCATTATGAAAAAGGCCGGAGTCCCTGTTACCTGTGAATACGGTTATGGACTGGAATCCGAGCATCTGTGGAATCGGGTTCAGGTGGATGGACACTGGTATAATATCGATCTGACATGGGATGATCTTGGTGGACAGAATGTCGGATATGATTATTTCCTTAAATCTGATGCGGACTGGCAGGGACATGATCATGGCGGTTCCGATGCAGAAGTTTCTATGGATGTGACAGGAAAGACGGCAGCGGAATATTATAGAATGTTCCCGAATTATAATGCGATCATGATCTGGTCGATCATCGGAGTGATCGCAGCAGGGTTTGCATTATATATCTGGCTGCTTGACCGGAAGATGAAACGGAAGAAGTTAGAGAAAGCCCGTCTGGAAGCACAGGAGGAAGCGCAGAGAATGGAAGAACTCCATAAGAGAATGCAGGTGGTTACAGGTGCATTTACAGATGAAGCGACCGTTCCGGCGAATGAAAATGCGGTCACGGACTATCAGACAGCACCATATACAACACAGATGGCAGAGAACGTAGATGAGACTATCATGAATCATGAACAACCTCAGACTGCGGATCTTTCTGAAAGTGCTTCACAGAATAAAAGCAGTGGTGCTCATTCGGGGTTCCGGTTGAAGCAGGATGATTAAAAATATAATAATGAAAACTTTCATCGGCATAGTTGTTCACAACTATGCGATTTGTGTTAAAATAAACAGCGATTGACAAAATGAGAAAAAGAATCACCAACAAATCAGGAGGAAATAGAATGATTAAATTATTTGACAATGGTGCTTATCTTTTAAATGGCACAGAGCTTGTAGAAGACAATGCCGATGCAAATGCGATCCTTACACAGAAGTTAGGTACAGCTCCATCCAAGGAAGAAGCTGCAAAGAATACTATGGCATACGGTATCCTGGAGAAGCACAACACATCTGACAATATGGACAATCTTAAGATTAAATTCGATAAGATGACCTCTCATGATATAACATTTGTAGGTATCATCCAGACAGCAAGAGCTTCAGGACTGAAAGAATTCCCGATTCCTTATGTCCTTACAAACTGTCATAACTCCTTATGTGCAGTTGGTGGTACGATCAATGAGGATGATCACATGTTTGGCCTTTCCTGCGCAAAGAAATTCGGTGGTGTCTATGTTCCGCCTCATCAGGCTGTTATCCATCAGTCGCAAGAGAAATGCTTGCAGAATGTGGTGCAATGATCCTTGGTTCTGACAGCCATACCCGTTATGGTGCGCTCGGTACAATGGCGATCGGCGAAGGCGGCGGAGAGCTTGCAAAGCAGCTCTTATGCAGAACTTACGATGTAGCTAAGCCCGGTGTAGTAGCAATCTATCTGGACGGAGAAGTTGCAAAGGGAGTAGGTCCTCAGGACGTTGCTCTTGCGATCATCGGTGCAACCTTCCAGTGTGGTTATGTTAAGAATAAGGTAATGGAGTTCGTAGGACCTGGTGTTGATAAATTATCTGCTGATTTCCGTATCGGTATCGATGTAATGACAACCGAGACAACCTGCCTGTCCTCTATCTGGAAGACAGATGAGAAGATCAAGGAGTGGTATGATACACACTATAGACCGGAAGCATACAAGGAAATGAATCCGGGCCCAGTTGCTTACTATGATGGCGTTGTATATGTGGATCTGTCAAAGGTAAAACCAATGATCGCTATGCCATTCCATCCAAGCAATACATATACAATTGAAGAATTAAATGCAAACCTGATGGACATCTTAGACGACTGCGAGAAGCGCGCACTGGTTAGTCTGGACGGTAAGGTTGACTTCACATTAAAGGATAAAGTCCGTGATGGCAAGTTATATGTAGAACAGGGAATCATTGCCGGATGTGCCGGTGGTGGATTCGAGAACATCTGTCAGGCAGCGGATATCATCCGTGGAAGAAGCATCGGTGCAGATGAATTTACATTATCTGTATACCCTGCATCAACTCCTATCTATATGGAGCTTGCAAAGAACGGTGTACTGGCTGACCTGATCGAGACAGGTACGATCGTTAAGACAGCATTCTGCGGTCCTTGCTTTGGTGCCGGAGATACACCTGCAAATAATGCATTATCAATCCGTCATTCAACCAGAAACTTCCCGAACCGTGAAGGCTCCAAGATCCAGAATGGTCAGATCTCATCCGTTGCACTTATGGATGCACGATCGATCGCAGCGACAGCAGCTAACAAGGGATACCTTACAGCAGCTACAGATCTGGATGTTGAATACAAGGGACAGAAATATTTCTTCGATAAGAGCATTTATGACAGACGAGTTTACAATGGTGTCGGCAAGGCTGATCCATCTGTTGAGATCAAGTTTGGTCCGAATATCAAAGACTGGCCGGAGATGATCGCACTGACAGACAACCTGTTATTAAAGGTTGCATCTGTTATTAACGATCCTGTAACAACTACAGATGAACTTATTCCATCTGGTGAGACATCTTCCTATCGTTCAAATCCGCTGGGACTTGCTGAGTTCACTTTATCCAGAAAAGATCCTGAATATGTAGGCCGTGCAAAGGCAATTCAGGCAGTTGAGAAGAAGAGAGAAGAACTTGGATGCTTCTGCAAGGCAGATGAATCCATGAAGCCTATGATGAAAGAAATCAAAGCAAAATTTGCAGATCGTGAGGTCACAGGTTCCAATACCGGTTACGGCAGTACGATCTTTGCTGTAAAGCCGGGTGACGGTTCTGCCAGAGAGCAGGCTGCTTCCTGCCAGAAGGTACTTGGCGGCTGGGCAAATATTGCTAAGGAATATGCAACAAAGCGTTACAGATCCAACCTGATCAACTGGGGTATGCTTCCATTCATCATGGAGGAAGATTTCGCATTTGACAATGATGATTATGTATTCATTCCGGGTATCCGTGAGGCTGTTCAGAATAAGGACGAGATCATCAAGGCATATGTTGTAAATAAAGACTTCAAGGAATTAGATCTGAAGCTTGGAAGCCTGACCGATGATGAGAGACAGATCATTATGGATGGTTGCCTGATCAACTACTATAAGAACAATTAAGAATCAGAAAATGATATAGATACAAAAAAGCCGGAGTGATCCGCTTTTTGTTAAGTACAATATAGGAGAAACAACATGATATATATAGGAAATCACCTGTCGTCCTCCAAAGGCTTTGAGGCGATGGGAAAGGCGGCATTAAAACTTGGTGCAAATACATTTGCATTTTTTACAAGAAATCCACGGGGCGGAAAGGCGAAAGAAATCGATCCGGCAGATGCGGAACGGTTACGTTCCCTGATGGAGGAGCAT
The DNA here is from genome assembly GCF_003480025.1 of Clostridium sp. AM46-21. Classification (NCBI taxonomy): domain Bacteria; kingdom Bacillati; phylum Bacillota; class Clostridia; order Eubacteriales; family Clostridiaceae; genus Clostridium; species Clostridium sp. AM46-21. The sequence continues at coordinate 33,311 of NZ_QUIB01000016.1, read as the reverse complement.
CATTTTGGAAAACTGATCGCACATGCACCATATACGATGAATGTCTGTGCAGCAAAACCGGATATTCGGGAGTTCTCATGGAATATCCTAAAGGATGATATGGAGCGGATGGAGTATCTTCCGGGAAATTATTATAATTTCCATCCGGGTGCACATGTTGGTCAGGGGGCAGAAGAAGCCATACCGGTAATTGCTGACGCATTAAATCATGCGATCAAACCGACTCAGAGTACAGTCGTATTACTTGAAACAATGGCAGGCAAAGGCTCGGAAGTCGGAAGAAATTTTAAAGAACTGGAACGTATCATAGAGCTTGTTGACTGCAAGGATAAGATCGGGGTATGCTTTGATACCTGTCATACATGGGATGGTGGTTATGATCTTGTGGAAGATCTGGATGGTGTACTTCACACGTTTGATCAGATCATCGGACTTGACCGTTTAAAAGCTGTTCATCTAAATGACAGCATGAATGTGAGAGATTCACACAAAGACCGACATCAGAAGATCGGAGAGGGTGAGATCGGAGCAGAAGCATTAAAACGGATCGTAACGCATCCATTGCTTGCAGGCAGACCGTTTATCTTAGAAACACCAAATGATGATGCCGGATATGCAAGAGAGATAGCAATGATAAAGAGCTGGGCGGATGAAAGCATGGAGTAATTGTAAGGATAACAGATAAAATAAAAACTGCCACTATCAGAATGGTTACCCAATAATGGCTCGATTCTGACAGTGGCTGTTTTTAATATTAACAGATAATTTTTATAATTACGGATGAACTGCATTTTTGTAATTAGCAATGAATCAGTTCAAGCTTATTTCTCTGTTTTCACTAACTCTGATAATGAAGTTGCAAGTCCTGCAACACCCTGAATATCAGATGGAATGATGATCTTGGTTGACTTGCCGTCAGCAGCCTTTGCGAAAGCTTCCAGACTCTTGATCGTAAGAACCTGATTCGATGGGGCAGATTCATTTAAGAGACGAATACTGTCTGCATTTGCCTGCTGTACAGCGAGGATAGCCTGTGCCTGACCTTCAGCTTCACGGATTGTTGCTTCCTTCTTAGCTTCTGCACGAAGGATCTGTGACTGCTTCTCAGCTTCGGCTTCCAGGATAACAGACTGTTTATTACCTTCTGCAATAAGGATTGCAGATTTCTTTTCACCTTCGGCTTTCAGGATTTGTTCACGTCTTTCACGTTCTGCCTTCATCTGTTTTTCCATGGCATCCTGAATTGCTGCAGGTGGGATAATATTCTTTAACTCAACACGGTTTACTTTGATGCCCCAAGGATCCGTTGCTTCGTCCAGGGTAGCACGCATCTTTGTGTTGATTGTCTCTCTGGATGTCAGTGTCTGGTCAAGTTCGAGATCACCGATGATGTTACGGAGAGTAGTGGCTGTCAGGTTTTCGATTGCCATGATTGGATTTTCAACACCGTAGCAGAAAAGCTTTGGATCTGTGATCTGGAAGAAAACGACAGTATCGATTCTCATTGTAACATTGTCTTTTGTGATAACCGGCTGTGGAGCGAAGTCTACAACCTGTTCCTTTAAGGTAACACGACGTGCGATCTTGTCGATAACAGGCATCTTCATATGAAGACCTACGGACCATGTACCGCAGTAGGTTCCCAGACGTTCGATAACGTAAGCATGTGCCTGTGGGACGATCTTGATTGTGCTGCAGATAATAATGATAGCAATGAATACTAAGATAATTACCAGCCATGTGAGTGGTGAATCCATAATAAGTACCTCCTTTAAGTGGCGACAGATATAGTATCTGTCAAATTAAATAAATTATATTCTGCTGACAATAAGTTTTACGCCGGAAACCTCATTGATCGTGACTTCGGTTCCCTGGGGAATAATATCAGTTTCATCAGCAGCACGTGCGGTCCATTCGAGACCATTTACTTTTACCTGTCCGGTGGCTTTTAGATTATCAATGGTTTCAGATACGATCACCTGTTTGCCGACCAGACTTTCGACATTTGTTTTTTCCATATCGGATAATTTGAAATGTTTTAAAGCCACAGGCCTTGTAGTAAACAGAAGAACTAATGAAATAACTGCAAAGATCAATATCTGGATGATCAGTGATGTACCAAAGAATACAGAGATCGCAGATACCAAAGCTCCTCCCGCGAACCAGATGGTTGTAAGTCCGAGAGTAATGATTTCGATAATTATACAGACCATAAAGATAATGGACCAGATAATTAATTGACAGATTAATTCATTTTCCATAAGAACACCTCCTTTATGCCTCCCCGGTCTTAGGCAAAATAAGTTTTGTGGTTTGTTAAGAACCCTTAAACATGTCACCATTTTACTATGTAACTAAAATATCGACAATGCTTTTTTCAAAAATATAGGGTTATTTAAGGTTCATTTTTTGAACGATTCCGGATTTGGTAAAGTCATGGTTAAATCTATTTTAAATCTATTAAAAATAGGAAATGCTATTGCCTGACTTTTTGAAACAGTATATAATTTTTTCAGGTTGTTTATAATTATATGTAAGAATAAATCCATTGATGTGTTGTTACAGGAATGGAATGAAACGACATATCCGATGTTGGGTTTTGAATGCGGAAAGGGAAAGGTTATCAGACAAAATTGGGAAATGAAAAAAAAAGACGGCTGTTTAAGGCGGGAACGATCATATTTCTGGTAATTGCAGCAGCGCTTGTATTTAATAAGATATTGGAGGAGTGGACAGGCTTTCGGAAGGTACTGGATACGATAACCGGGGCGGCAGCACCGATTATAATTGGTTTTGTGATCGCTTTTTTGTTGAATCCGGTGCTTATCTTTTTTGATCGCTTGTGTCATACGATCTTACAGGATCGGGTGATCAAAGACAAGAAAAAACTGTTTCATGTATCAAGAGCCATATCAATCATTATAACGATCATTTTGTTCCTTGGTCTGCTCACGGGTTTGATCTGGATGGTAGTGCCACAGGTCATCGACAGTATCAATCTTCTTATATCCAATATGGATAATTACTATAATAATATCATGAAGGCGATCAATACCATTTATGATAAATTCAAGAACCTTGGCGAATCCGAAGAAATGGTAATGAATGTCGTAAACACTGTATATGACCGCTTACAGAAATGGGTAAATACAGATGTTGTTCCGAATCTGGATAAGATTGTATTGAATATCAGCTCCGGTGTTGTGGGCGGATTGAAGTTCATTTATAATTTCCTGATCGGTATTGTAGCATCTATCTATGTGATGGCGAATAAGGAATATTTGGCTTCCAGAGGCAAGAAAATCGTCTATGCACTGTTTAAACTGAAAAACGCGAATATCATTCTGGATGGACTTGCAAGTGTAAATAAGATATTCAGTCAGTTTATCAATGGTAAGATCGTGGATTCGATCATAATCGGGATTATAACATTTATTTTGACAACGATCGTAGATATGCCATATGCATTGCTGATCAGTGTTATCATTGGTGTGACAAATGTAATTCCGTTTTTTGGTCCGATCATCGGTGCGATCCCATGTGTGTTTATTGTTCTGATCGCAGATCCAATCAAGAGTATCATATTGCTTATCATGATCCTGTGTATTCAGCAGTTTGATGGAAATATTTTAGGACCAAAGATCCTTGGTGATGTAACGGGACTTTCCAGCTTCTGGGTTCTGACCGCGGTTATCGTAGGCGGTGGTATCTTCGGATTCTACGGAATGTTACTGGGTGTTCCGGTATTTGCATGTATCTACATGTATATCAATAAGACATGTACCGACAAGCTGGAAAAGAAGCATATGGTATCGGTGTCCTCGGAATTTGAGCGGATCAAACGGATCGATGAAGAAACCGGAAAGCCAGTCTATCTGACAGAGGAAGAGGAGGATATCCGTTTTCATAAAAAAACTCCGGAGGAAAAAGCAGCCGCAAAGGCAGAGCGCGAAGCAAAGAGGCATGCGAAGAAGCTTTATCAGCAGATTGAGAAAGTGATGCATGCAGAGAAAGCAGATGATCAGTTGGCTGCAACGAAGCATGAAGCGGAAAAACAGAGCAGTGATGACGACAAAGATGATCAAATGTAGGAAACGTGGCATATTCAGAAATGACAGGGCACATATAGTGTAGCTTTATGTGATAGAATAAGCCGGCAGATTTCTGTGGGGTAAATACCCGGTTAGAGATTTGCCGGCGTTCCTTTTGCAATAGGATAAAATAGTTGTTTTCTTTGAATTAGAAGCATTTTATCAGATAAATCGATTTAATTTTCCATCGTAGTTAAAACCGGCAGATGCCAGTTTTTCGGAAACATCATTTACATTCAGATCCAGATCCGTACATAATTCATCCAGACTTGGATAAAAATCACGAAGCTTCATATTAATAAAGCTGAGGAGCATAACAGGATCTTTTGGAATATTTGGATTAGCCATAGGTGGAAAACCTCCTTTTATGAAAATCTTTTACATATTTTATTTGTAATAAGTATAAAAAACTGGTATATATATAGGGTATTGGAAACGTGTGTCATTTCCGATGTTAGTATAGCAGACGCCGGAAATATGTGCAACCAGATAGAATGGTAGCTGATCGTCTTGTAGTCAGTTACAAAATAATCAGGAGAAACAATCATGCAGAATGATAATGAAAAGAAGAAAATAAAGAAGCCGTCCGGTATAAGAACAAATTTTGCTTTTCAGGCGGCAGTGCTGGCAGGTGCAGGTATATTATCCCGAGTGATCGGTCTCTTATACCGGTCACCGTTATTTCAGATTATCGGAGATGAGGGAAATGGATATTATGGTACAGCGTATGCAATATATTCCATGATATTGATGATCGCTACGTACAGCATTCCAACAGCGGTTTCTAAGATCATTTCAGGGAAGCTGGCCCTGGGAGAATACAGAAATGCGAGACGGGTATTTAAATGTGCTTTTATCTATGTAGTATCTGTCGGATTGGTGGCGGCTGTCCTGACATTTGCATTTGCACCGGCTTTGGTGAAGGAACAGCCAAATGCGATTTTAAGCTTACAGATCCTCGCACCGACAATATTTCTGTCGGGCTTTCTTGCTATCTACAGAGGCTATCTTCAGGCATATAAAACGATGATTCCGACCTCCATATCACAGATTATAGAGCAGATTGCAAATGCAGTTGTCAGCGTTCTGGCTGCTTATCTGATGTCCAGACCATTTGTACCGGGAACCTCTGAACATGCAAAATATGGTGCAGCAGGCAGTGCAATGGGAACAGGGGCAGGTGTTCTCTGTGGAATTATTTATATTCTGATCGCATATGCAGGAAGAAGAAAAGAAATCATGGAGACAGTAGAGTCTGATGTTTCGTCGAATGTAGAATCATATGGAAAGTTATTCCGGCAGATCGTAATGATCGTAACACCGATCATTATTGCTGCATTTGTGTATAATATTACGACCACCGTAGATATGAAGATTTTCTACAATGTCTTAAACAGTAAAAATGTAGATCGTGTTGAATCTGCAAATTTGTACGGTATTTTTTCCGGTCAGTATATGGTGCTGATCAATCTTCCGGTATCGATCGCATCTGCGGTTGGAACAACCCTGATACCAAATATTTCGGGAGCATTTACCAAGGGGGATAAAGCGGAAACGAATCATGTATACAATCAGTCCATGAGTATCACGATGATGGTGACGATACCATGTGCAGTCGGAATCGGTGTGCTATCAGAACCGATCATCACACTGTTGTTCCGTGGCGCGGATCCGCTGGTATTTAAGGCATTGACTGCCGGCTGCATATCTGTGGTATTTTATTCATTATCAACACTTACAAACAGTATCTTGCAGGGAATCGGAAAGGTTATGGAGCCGGTGAAGAATGCGACACTTGCATTGTTGATCCATTTAGTATTTCTTGCTGCTATTTTGAAATTTACAGATGCGAAGCTGTTCGGTCTGGTAGCGGCTACGATCCTGTATTCATTACTGGCATGTATCTTTAACCATATATCTGTATCCAAATATATGTCTACAAAGCTTAATGTGAAGAAGATTTATCTTGCTCCTGCTGTTGCATCGATATTTATGGGAATCGTTGCATGGGGTAGTTATCAGATCTTCTACCACCTGATCCATATGAATTCAGTCAGTGTTGTTCTGGCAATCCTGCTTGCAGTTATTTTCTATGCAGCAGCTATTCTGGCAGTCGGTGGATATACGAAGGAAGAAATCCTTGCTATGCCAAAGGGAACCCTGATCCTGAAGCTTGCAGAAAAACTACATCTGGTGAGAGAGTAGAGAAAGGAACGTGTGATAATTAACTCCCAGATTATTGCACTAAAACAAAAGATGAGCAAATTTAAAAAAATGATCATGCGTATGGCAGACCGGCTTGACAGCAGCTGCGCGCTGGGTGCGATCCGACAGGGTATGATCATGATGATCCCGCTTCTTGTAGTCGGGTACCTGGCGGCGATGTTGATCAATCTACCGATTCCTGCATATCAGACGTTTATAGCGAAATTGTGTGGTGGACATGTACTGGAAATTCTGAATTTTGTATATGCCAGTGTTAATGAGTTCTTTGCTGTTTTTCTGGCAGTAACAACAACGGCCAGTTATGCCATTATGAAACGGAGAAAGCAGGAAATCTATGAAGGTACAGGAAATATTATCATTTTAGTAATTATCACACTGGCTGCTCTGGTAGGGTATTTCGGAATCCAGTACGATGATTTTTCCATTCATTCGTTAAGCAATATGCATGCATTTACGGCACTGTTTGTTGCGCTTATTTCCGGTAAGATCTATTACACAATGAAGAGCAGTCGTTTCTTCAAGGTGAAAAATCAGCGTACGAATACGGACGGTATCTATATTGAAGCAATCGAGGGAATTGCTCCGGCGGTTGTCATTATTGGATTTTTTGCGTTTTTTCGAATTTTGTTACAGGTATTATTTGGAGTAAGCGGTTTTCAGGAATTGGTTGAACGCTTTTTTGATTACCTGTTAAAGCCATTACAGAATGGACTGGGAGCAGGAGTGGTCATTATTTTTCTGACACATGCGTTATGGTTCTTTGGAATTCATGGACACAATATGTTAGACACAGTGATCAAGCAGAATTTTTCTGATATAACAGCCGGAATTTTCAGCAAGACAATGCAGGATGTATTTGTACTTCTGGGAGGAGTGGGAGCCGTTTTGTGTCTGGTGATTGCGATCCTGTTGTTTGCGAAAAAGAAGGGTGTTCGGAATCTTGCATATATGGCAGCACCGAGTTTGGTCTTCAATATCAGTGAAATTGTCTTATTTGGAGTTCCTGTGATTTTGAATCCTATTCTACTGATCCCATTTATGCTTGTACCGATGGTGAATTATCTGGTCACTTATGCGGCAATGTTCTTTGGACTTGTTCCGCATGTGATACGTGAAGTTGATTGGACGACGCCTGTTATTCTGAGTGGGTATCAGGCTACCGGTTCCTGGGCAGGAGCAGTTTTGCAGATCCTGTGTCTGGCAATTGGTGTGTGTATTTATAAACCATTTATTCGTATGTATGAAGAACAGCGGGAACTGCGTCTGAAACGTGATGTCAAAAGACTGGTGGAGGAGATGCAGCGCGAGGAGCAGAACAATTCCATCTCACCATATACAAAGCGTGAAGATGAGATCGGACATATGGCCCGTATCCTGGCAGATGAACTTGTTGAAGCAATCAGACGGAAAGAATTGTTCTTAGTGTATCAGCCACAGGTGAACCGTGATGGCATGTGCATTGGTGCAGAAGCGTTGATCCGTTGGGAGCATCCGGAATTTGGATTTATCTATCCTCCGTTGATCATACAGCTTGCCAAGGAAAAGAAGGTACTTAGTACGTTAGAGAAATTTATCTTTGATACGGCAGGTGCGGCACTGGCACAGGTAAGGGATATCGTACCGGATGATTTCAAGATGTCGGTCAATCTTACAAATGAATCTCTGGAATGGGATGGCATTGAAGCATGTATCGAAAATGTTGTACAGAAATACCAGTTTCCAAATGTACAGTTCGGACTTGAGATCACGGAGCAGGATGCACTTTCTTCGTCCATTGATATAACGAAAAAGATTGAAGCATTGAAGGCGAAAGGTCACAGATTCCTGATCGATGATTTTGGTATGGGACATACGTCGCTGGTTTATTTGCAGACGAAGTATTTTAACATTGTAAAGCTGGATGGATCTCTGACGAGAGACGTTATTCATAATGAAACGAATCGTGATATCATTGCATCAATCGTCTATCTGGGCAGATCTTTGAAATTCAAGATTATTGCTGAATATGTAGAGAATGAAGCTCAGAGAGATGAACTGAAAAAACTTGGCTGTGATGCATTCCAGGGCTATCTCTACAGCAAGCCGATTAAACTTGATGAACTTATGTCGTGGATCAAAGGGTCAGGACATGAAAGCTGAGATATAAACTAAAAACTCCATGCCGGACGTCTATATATTTTATGAAGCAGACCTGTTCGGAACGTCGGTTCTTAACGAATTACCAACAGGTGATGAGTTTAGTACCGTTACGTTCCGGATCGAACGAAAGTGTCTGCGAAATAAAGATATAGACACCGGGCATGGAGTTTTTCTGTTATCGTGTGGTGGCTTTGTATGCTTATGCCATCATAGATGTAAGGATCTGGTTGACCAGTTTTCCGTCAGCTTTGCCTTTAACCTTAGGCATCAACTCTTTCATGATCTTACCCTTGTCTTTGGCTGTTGGAGCATCGATACCAAGACCTGCAAGAACTTCTTTGATCGTAGCAGTGATCTCTGCTTCATCCATCATCTTTGGTGCGAATTCTTCGAATACGGTGATTCTTGCCTTGCATTCATCTATGATATCGGTACGATCAGCAGGTGTTGTATCGATTGTTTCCTTTGCGAGCTTGATTTCTCTTAATACAACTTCGTTTTCTTCTTCCTCTGTCAGATCAGCACGTTTGTCTATAAATTTATTTTTCAGGGCTGTAAGGAGTGCGGATAATGCGTCCTTTCTCTCTTTATCATGTGCCTTCATAGCGGCCATCATTTCGCTTCTGACTTCATCAATTTTACTCATTATATTCATACCTCCGTATAAAGTTATATATAGGTAATTGCAAAACTGTCGATGTTTTGTAATTGCTTCACATATTGTGATCGGACAGGTTTACAACCTGTCGCTCCTTATTATAGCACCGGAAAAGCGATAATTTCAATATGGCAACTGTATTTGAATTATCGGTTGCATTTGTCCGGGGGGAAGGTATAATGAGCGCATATGGGTAAATATGACAAATAACAGGAGATGAAAGACTATGTCACTTACTATGAAAATGACAACATTATGTTATATAGAGAAAGACGGAAAATATCTGATGCTTCATCGTACAAAGAAGGAGAAAGATATTAATAAGAATAAATGGATCGGAGTCGGCGGACATGCGGAAGGAACAGAAGGACCGGAAGACTGCCTGCTTCGGGAAGTAAAAGAAGAAACAGGACTGACACTGACATCTTATCAGTTCCGTGGCCTGATCACATTTATCAGTGATGTCTGTGAGCCGGAGCTGATGTGTCTGTTTACAGCAGATGGCTTTACCGGAAGCTTAACCGCCTGCAATGAAGGAGAACTGAAATGGGTAGATAAAAGCATCGTGCCATCTCTTCCGACCTGGACAGGAGATGCCATATTTTTAAAACTTTTATTAGAAGATGAACAACGTTTCTTCACTCTGCGGCTGGTCTATGAAGGAGATGAGCTGGTGGAACACCGACTGGAGTTTTATTAAAAGAAAACGCCAGCCGGCATTCGACTCTGTATAAGTCATGACTTTTACAGGCACAACACAACCATTTCATAAGTCTTGACGCTGCAGTTATTTACGAACAGCTTCTTTTATTATTCGTGTGATCTGGATAATAAAGGTTGGGATAAATGCAAGCCCTAAAATGCTCAATACATTTTTAACTGTCAGGTCGGCAATCATGAATAAGCCATGCATAAATGGTGCGAGCAGGACAAAGCCAAGCAGCAGGACACCGGCGAAGAAAGCGGCGACACTCCAGAGGTTGGAGCGGATACCGATCTTTATAATAGAGGATTCGCTGCGGCATGTAAATCCGTGGAATAATCTTGCAAGCGTCAGTGTGGCAAATGCCATTGTGCTGGCAGTCAGGGCATTTACGGAATCACCCAGATAAAAGGCGACGGTTGTAACAATACCGATCAGAACACCGTAGCAAATAAGCTGGAGCGAGAAGGATTTATTGAAGATTCCTGCTTTTGGATCTCGCGGTTTGTTACGAAGTAATTTCTTATCGGATGGTTCCATACCGATGGCAAGTGCTGGAAGTGAATCGGTCAGCAGATTGATAAAGAGCAGATGAACCGGCTGGAATGGGGTATCAAGCGCCATGATGGAGCAGTAGAGAACTACCAGAATGGCTGCGAGGTTTCCGGACAAAAGGAACAGGATGGCATTCATGATATTACGGTAAACATTTCTTCCTGTCAGGACAGCTTTTATGATCGTTGCAAAATTATCATCTGCAAGGATCATAGCTGAGGCATCCTTTGATACCTCGGTTCCGGTGATTCCCATAGCGACACCGATATCTGCTTTTTTCAATGCTGGAGCATCATTTACACCATCACCGGTCATGGCGACAATGTGACCTTTCTTCTGCCATGCATCAACGATACGGATCTTGTTTTCCGGTGAAACTCTGGCATAGACGGAGATCTTTGGAAGAACATCTGTAAGTTCGTCATCGGTCATACGGTCGACTTCCTGACCGGTTACGGCCATATCACCATCGTGGAAGATACCAATCTGTCTGGCAATAGCGGTTGCCGTTACTTTATGATCTCCGGTTATCATGATCGGTTTGATTCCGGCGGAGATAGCATCCGAAACTGCAGCCATGGATTCTTCTCTTGGCGGATCGATCATGGATACAAGTCCGATAAAAGTATAACCATATTCGGAGGCTGCGGTCAGAACTTCCGAATCGGAACATTCTTTATAGGCAAGTGCCAGAACCCGTAAACCTTGTCTGGAAAATTGCATGTTTTGTTCCAGAATTCTGTCGCGGTCGTTCTCTGTAATCGGACGGATACCATCCTCTGTGATGATTGAATCCATGCGGGTAAGAAGAACATCGACTGCACCTTTTGTCAGAAGTGTAGGTACGCCGTGCAATAGGTATTTGCTGCTCATCAGCTTCCGTTCGGAGTCAAATGGAATCTCTTCCAGACGTGGCATCAGATCACGCAAAACTTCTTCTGTTACACCGACATCAAATAGTTTCGTTTTCCTTGCCATCGTAAGGAGACAGGTTTCAGTCGGATCCCCGATATCCTTGCCATCCCGGATACTGCTGTCGTTGTTTAAGATACAGTTGTACAGGAAATAACGATGTGCCGGAATATGGAGATCCAGTTGGTCGGCATTTAACAGAGTATCACAGGTATAAAGCTGCTGAACTGTCATTTTGTTCTGTGTCAGTGTGCCTGTCTTGTCAGAACAGATAACAGAGACACAGCCCAGACTTTCGACTGCCTTCAGATCTTTGATAATCGCCTGGTCGGCAGCCATCTTTCTGGTACCCATTGCCTGAACGATCGTAACGATCGAACCGAGAGCTTCCGGAATGGCAGCGACAGCAAGGGCAACTGCGAACATCAGAGAATCCAGTATTTTCTCGCCCTGCATCAGGCGGAGACCGAATACGATCAGGCTGATCACCATAATGATCGTTGCCAGTTTTTTACTGAAATTATCAAGACTGATCTGAAGTGGGGTCGCTTTGGATTTTGTATTATTCATAAGGGTGGCTATCTTACCCATTTCTGTATGCATTCCGGTTGCTGTAACGAGAACATTTGCACGACCATAGGTAACAAGACTGCCGGAGAATACCATATTGATGCGGTCACCGAGAGCAACATCCTCGGTGATATCAGAGTCGTCTTTATCCACATTTGTAGACTCTCCGGTCAGAGAACTTTCATTTACCTGTAAAGAGAAATTTTCGATGATACGGCCATCAGCGACGATCATATCACCGGCTTCCAAGAGCAGGATGTCTCCCGGTACGATGCCTTTTGATGCGATCTCCTGTTTGATTCCGTCCCGTAATACTTTCGCTTTTGGGGCAGATAATTCTTTTAAGGAATCAAGAGATTTTTCTGCCTTTACATATTGGATCGTACCAAGGATCGCATTCATGATAATAACCGCAAATATAACAATCGTACTTTCGATGTTGCCGGATGCCATAGAGACGATTGCGGCAGCGATCAGGATGATAACGAGCAGATCGGCAAACTGGTGAAAAAAGACAGAAGCGACGCTTTGTTTCTTTTGCTCGACCAGAGCATTTTCCCCATAGGTTTGTAGTCGCTCTTTAGCATCTGTAGTGGTAAGTCCTTCCGGATTACCGCAGGTTCGGAATAATTCTTCTTTGTTCAGCTGATAGATTTCTTTCATAAGCCCATGTCCTTTCTTTTGCTTTTTTCCTGAGGCAGATAATGAACAGTAGTTTTTTTTCAAACATACTGCTTGTATTTGGGAAAAACTTTGGTTGGTACATGCTGTATTTTGCAAATGATAATAAAAAAACGAGACTTTTTGTGCACAAAAAATATGCACAAAAAGTCTCGTTTTAACGTATATATCGGTTATCCGATCCCCGGCCTTTTAAGGCGTACTGACGAGAATCGGCACATGCACAGCATGAAACTACTCCCTTTTTGAATGATATATTTTTATCATGTATGAAAAGCTTAGTCAACCGTTTTTAGAAAGTTTTAACCATTTTTTTACCGGAAAATTCGATTTGAAGAACTATGCTTTGACAGAATCTTATAAAAACGATCAGAAAATATCGAAAATAAAAAAGAGGTGTGGTACAATGAGCGTAATTGTTTGGACACAGGTCTTGCAGTATATTAAAGCATAAAGTACCTGTATAAAAAGAAAACATATAAGGAAGCAACCGGGAGGCACAGATATGACATTACAACAGCTTGTCTATGCTGTAAAGATAGCAGATACCAAATCCATGAATAAGGCGGCAGCAGAATTGTATGTATCCCAGCCGGCACTTTCCAGTACGATACGGGATCTGGAAGAAGAATTGAATATCGAATTATTTATCCGAACCAATCGTGGTATCGTGATCACGGCGGAGGGAGACGAGTTTTTAAGCTATGCAAGACAGATGGTAGAACTGAATCAGATGATCGAAGATCGATATATAAATAACGAAAAGAAAAAGAATAAATTCAGTGTATCCATGCAGCACTATTCATTTGCGGTAGAAGCCTTTATCGAGCTTGCAAAGGAGATCAGGCTGGATGATTTCGAACTGGCTGTGCATGAGACACGGACAAATGAAGTGATCGAGTTTGTAAGAGACTACCGGAGTGAGCTTGGAATCTTATATTTAAATGAGTTCAACCGAAAGGCTTTGCAGAAGATCTTCTCAGAAAACGGACTGGAATTTACGGAATTATTTGACTGTGATGTATTCGTGTATCTGAGCAACGAGCATCCACTGGCAGGAAAAGAGAAGATCGCATTTGAAGAATTAAAAGATTATCCTTGTCTTTCCTTTGAACAGGGCGAACGAAATTCGTTTTATTATGCAGAAGAAGTATTCAGCACTCTGGAATACAAGCAGATCATCAAAGCAGATGACCGTGCAACAATGCTGAATCTGATGGTTGGTATGAACGGATATACCTTGTGCTCCGGTATTATCTGTGAAGAATTAAACGGCAGTGCTTACCGCGCAATTCCGCTTGACACGGAGGAGAAAATGACGATTGGCTATATCAAACGAAAAGGCATGCGGCTGAGTACCCTTGGCAGACGCTATATCGAGATACTGACCCAATACGGAACACAAGAAAATGTAAAGAAGACGGCTGAGTAAATGCTCAGCCGTTTTCTTTGTTGTGAGGTCTGAGCCTGCAAGGAGTGGGGCAAATGACAATTAAGTAACAAGCTGGCTATAAATGATACTTATAACCAGCTCACAGAAATACATACTACCGAAATCTTATTCCTACTGATATACTATGGTATAAATAATGCATGAACTTATGGTTTGTTCTGACAGGCTATTATGACTTGCCAATACAGGGGCATTTGAGACCGCCGGTACTTGATGGTGCGAAAGCAGCATCTTAGTACCGCTGCAGGGCTCAACGAGCGGAAGCGTTCCCTGATTGGTAATGTCAGTAATAGCCTGTCAGAACAAACCATAAGTCAAAAACGCAGGCAGCAGGAAAGGATGACGGTTATTATGGATACAGGAATTGCTACAAAATGTATATATGGAAATCACGAAAAATTTGAAGGCGACAGAACGGGAGCGATCAGCTTTCCTATCTATCAGACAGCAACGTATGCACATCCGGCAGTTGGACAGAGTACGGGGTATGATTACAGCAGACTCCAGAATCCAACCAGAGAACAGTTGGAGAAGATCGTTGCATCATTAGAAGGAGGACTGGATGCTCTCGCTTTTTCTTCCGGCATGGCAGCTATTACAACATTGATGGAGATCTTCAAACCGGGCGACCATATCATTTCGGAAGCAGATCTGTATGGCGGAAGTATCCGTTTATTTGATCATATTAATCAGAAAAATGGTATTGAGTTCAGCCGGATCAATTTTGCAGAGGAAGATCCGGAAAACTACATCAAAGAAAATACAAAAGCAATCTATATCGAGACACCGACTAATCCAATGATGAATGTTATTGATATCCGCAAGACGGCGGAACTTGCAAAGAAACATAATCTGCTGCTGATCGTGGATAATACATTTCTGTCACCGTATTTCCAGCGGCCATTTGAACTGGGAGCCGATATCATCCTGCACAGCGGAACAAAGTTCTTAAGCGGACATAACGATACGCTGGCCGGATTCATCGTGGTAAATACACCGGAGCTTTCGGAGAAATTACGATATATTATAAAGACGACAGGTGCGGGACTTGCGCCATTTGACAGCTGGCTGGTGCTTCGTGGCATCAAGACACTGCCAATCCGTATGGAGAAGGCACAGGAAAATGCACAGGCGATCGTGGAATTCCTGTTGCAGGAGAAGAAAGTAAAGAATGTCTATTATCCGGGAATACCGGGAACAAATAATTATGAGGTCTGTAAGAGCCAGGCGAGTGGATTTGGAAGCATGTTGACATTTGAAGTGGAGAGCAAGGAGCTGGCACTCCATATACTGGAATCCCTAAAGCTGATCCCATTTGCAGAAAGTCTCGGCGGCGTAGAGACCTTGATCACATATCCGACGACACAGACTCATGCGGATGTACCGGAGGAAATCCGTATAAAGAATGGTATTACAGACAGTGTTCTGCGTCTGTCGGCAGGAATCGAAGATAAGAAGGATCTGATCGCGGATCTGAAACAGGCAATTGATTCTTTTCGGGAATAAAACAGTGTAATATATGAATAATGATGAAAAAGTAATTTGCCTGAAAAATATTTTGATATGGAAATATATTTACAGCATAGGATCTGAGACATAACGGGAGGATAATTATGGAAGAAAAAAACCTGAATTTTGATGAAGTAATAGATAGAAGAAATACAGACTGTTTGAAATTTGACTTTGCAGAGCGGAGAGGAAAGCCTGCGGATGTACTTCCTCTCTGGGTTGCAGATATGGATTTTAAGACCTCGAGTCTGGTCCTGGATGCGTTGACAGAGCGTGTACAGCATGGAATTTTTGGCTACACGGAGAGCAGAGAGAGTTATTTCGAGGCGGTCAGCAAATGGATGGAAGCTCACCATGACTGGAAGGTGGAACGAAGCTGGCTGACAAAGACACCGGGTGTTGTATTTGCACTGGCGATGGCGGTCAAAGCATATTCCAAGGCAGGGGATGCCGTTCTGATCCAGCAGCCGGTCTATTATCCGTTTTCAGAAGTGATCCGTGACAATAACCGGAAGCTTGTGAGCAATGATCTGGTACTTGGGGATGATGGAAAATATCACATCGATTTTGATGATTTTGAGAAACAGATCGTTGACAATCATGTTGTGCTGTTCCTGTTGTGCAGTCCGCATAATCCGGTCAGTCGTGTATGGACGGCAGAGGAGCTTACGAAGATGGGTGATATCTGTATCAAGCATGGCGTTACGGTTGTAAGTGATGAGATACATGAGGATTTTGTTTTCGGAGACCACCAGCACACGGTATTTGCGACGATCAAGAAAAAATTCGAACAGAACTCCGTTACCTGTACTTCTCCTGCAAAGACCTTCAATCTGGCAGGACTTCAGGTGTCGAATATCTTTATTCCAAATGGAACTCTGCGCGCAGTATTTCGTAAGCAGGTGGATGCGGCGGGCTACAGCCAGTTAAATGCAATGGGACTTACCGCCTGTGAAGCAGCGTATACTCATGGCGAGACATGGTATCAGGCAATGATGAGATATGTAGAGAGTAATATCGCATTTGTGCGTGATTACCTGAAAAAGGAACTTCCACAGATCAAGCTGATCGAGCCGGAAGGAACTTATCTGCTGTGGCTGGATTTCAGGGCACTCGGAATGACAGAGAAGGAACGGGAGAACCTGATCGTGAATCAGGCAAAGCTGTGGCTTGACAGCGGTGCGATCTTTGGGCAGGTAGGCGAAGGCTTTGAACGTATCAATGTGGCATGTCCGAGAGCAACGATCAAGGAGGCTCTGGATCGGTTAAAGGCAGTGATCGACTGATCTGGTTATAAGCTGTGGTTATAGCCAGTTAAAATATTTTGACTGGTTGACAAATTATGGAACTGTCACTATAATAGGCGCATAACATATAAAACCTACTTTAATACTATGATAAAGAAACGCTATAAGATGTGCCGGATGAGAAAATCATTTATCCAGAGTTGGATGGTGACTTGCAAACAGACATTTACCCGGAGGTTGATGCTTCCGGGTTTATAACGGCAATAAAACATACTAACCAGATAGGAAAATGGAGAAATAGAAAAATGGCAAATATTCATTCATCAATTACAGAACTTGTAGGACATACCCCATTGGTAGAATTCGTAAATTATGAAAAAGAGTTAGGGCTGAACGCCCACCTCCTTGGTAAGCTGGAGTATTTCAATCCATCAGGAAGCGTAAAGGACCGTGCAGCTCTTAACATGATCTTAGAGGCAGAGAAATCAGGTAAACTGAAGCCGGGCGGAACGATCCTTGATTTTACAAGTGGAAATACAGGAATTGCAACAGCAGCATTTGCAAATTCCAGAGGGTATAAATATGTAGTAGTCATTCAGCCGGGAGTATCAGTAGAACGTACATTGATCTTAAAGGCATATGGCGTAGAACTGCTTCAGGCAGCCGATGTACCGGGCTTCATGGAGATGCTGCAGAACGGTGGTTTAAGCATGGCAAAGCTTACAGTTATCATGAACAAATATGCAGATGAGCATGGTTACTTCTATATTGATCAAGGAACAAATCCTGATAACCCGGAAGCGCATTACCGTACAACGGGTCCTGAGATCTGGGAGGATACAGACGGAAATGTTGATTATGTGGTAGCACTGGTCGGAACCGGTGGAACACTGGCTGGTCTGTCCAGATATTTCAAAGAGAAAAATCCTGGTATCAAGATCATCGGCGCACAGCCGGCAGTACAGTCCAGAAAGAATGTCAATCATCCGGAAGCAAATACGATCGACGGCGTACTTGCATTTAACGATGTTCCGGCACAGAGTGTTCCGGTATTCTTCAATCCGGAGCAGGTCCCATATGATGAATGTCTGGATATTGTAGCAGAAGATGCATATGAGACAGGAAGAAGACTGGTAAAGAGTGATGGCGTATTCCTCGGACAGTCAGCGGCAGCAGCATTAAAGGCAGCAACAATCATAGCTGAGCGTCCGGAAGCATCAGGAAAGAATATTGCAATCATCATGGCTGACAACGCATTCAAATATCTGTCAACCAAGATGTATGTGGAGGAATAAAGGAATATCGTATGTCATATAAAACATAGAACAGGAAGGAGACAACATGGCAGACTATCTTACATATGCGAAAGAAACCATGAATTTCATAAACAGCCGGAAGAAACAGGGACCGGAAGGTATCTACTGGTCTTTGCAGGATGCGGCAGAAGGAAGATCCATTTATTATGATGAAATCTGTATGTATGCCGGGGCGTCCGGAATCATTGTATTTCTTCTGGGATTATATCAGGCGACGAATGATGTGAGCTATCTGCAGGAGGCAGAAGAAGCAGCCGCATATATCCGTTATCGTTTTGATCATGACCGGGATCTGAAAAGAAACTTTTCAAAATACGCATTTTCCAGTGGCTGGAGCGGAGCAGGCTTTGCCATGATACAGCTCTATAAGATAACCGGAAATGAGAAATATAAAACATTTGTGGCAGATATTATTGAGTCTGCAAAGGCAGATGCAAAGCCCGGAAAAAATGGCAGAGGTTATAGCTGGACTTCATTTCCGGGTATCGTAGGAGATGCCGGAACGGTTCTGTTCTTCTTATATGCAGCAAAAACATTTGGCAGAGAGGACTGGACAGCATTTGCTGCAAAAGCAGGAGAGAATTTCCTCGGGCAGCGTCATGATGCTGGAAACGGAACCTGTTGGTATCCGGGTGTAGATCCTGTTTACTTTGGAGCAAAAGAAGATTATATCGATCCGAACTTCCCGATGGGAACCGGAGGAATCGGATTTGTACTGCTGAATCTGTACGAAGCATCCGGTGATCAGAGGTTCTTAGATGCGACAAAGGGAATCGCGGATTTCATGATCGCACAGGCGGTTAAGATGAAGGCAGGAAGCCTGATCCCACATGGT
This sequence comes from Clostridium sp. AM46-21, assembly GCF_003480025.1. Lineage (NCBI taxonomy): Bacteria > Bacillati > Bacillota > Clostridia > Eubacteriales > Clostridiaceae > Clostridium > Clostridium sp. AM46-21. The sequence goes on along the minus strand of NZ_QUIB01000016.1, from coordinate 14,416 downwards.
TTGCCGGATCGTAAGGATCTGTTCTATCTTGGCTATTGTCATGGTCCGGCGGGAACAAATCGTTTCTTCTATAAATTATATGAGATGACAGGAGAAGACCGGTATAAGCGGTATATCGATATGCTGACACAGGGTGTAATTGACACAGGAGCACCTGAGGTTCGGACAGAAGGCTACTGGAATACCTACAATATCTGCTGCGGAACTGCAGGTCTGTTAAATATGTATCTGGGTCTGTGGGCAGCATTTGGTGATGAGACTTATCTGGAACAGGCAAAGAGATGCGGTAAGGTCATCACAGACGGAGCAACGGTCACAGACGGTACGGAAGGAAGAGAGTGCACATGGAGATTTGCACTTGACCGTGTCGCACCGGATGTATTAAGTACACCGATCGGTTTATTCGATGGTGCAGCAGGTATCGGAGCTGTATTGCTGCAGCTTGCTTCTGCAGAAAAGGGTCAGTTCCATGCGACAAGAATGCTGGACGATCCATTTCCGGAGAAGAACAAACTATGATAAAACGATTGAAGATTTTATAAGCGTAAATAACAGTGATTATTTTACTCGGTGAATGATTTTTTCGTTTCATAATTAATCAAAAACTTACGTTGAGAGGAGACACATAAGATGAGTCAGATAAATAACAACATTGATCCTGACAGCAGGGATTATGATTTGAAATCAATAGAGCCGGATGAGCGTTTCACCCAGACAACAAAGGAATTCTGGATCACGCTTGGAACCTATCTGGTATTTATGGTGCTGATGACCGCCAACCTGTATCTGGTGGGCGGTAAGGATGTATCAAAGTACAAATACATTCTTGGATTTCCACAGTGGATTTTTAATGAGATCATTATTTTGATCGCAATGGTAGTAGCGGTTATTCTGGTTGTAACATTTGTATATCGTGACATGGATGTTACTCCAAACGGAAAATTAAAAGAAAGAAAACATAAGGAGGGCAAATAGAGATGAACTTATCTACAAATCAGAGAATTATAATCATTACTGTATTTGCCGCATATACGATTTTCCAGTTGGTATACAGTCTTGTTACCAGAAAAGCAATGGCAAATGGAAAAGGTGATTACCTGAGCAAATTCTATACCGGCGGTAGAAGCGGTGGTGTGCTTGTAACTGCCATGATGGTATCAGCCGGTGTTGCCGGTGCCGGAGTATTCATGGGTGTACCGGGTTATACATATACATTTGGTGCGACCTGGATGGTCTGCTGTTTCTGGTCCATGTGCACGAACTTCATGGTACTTGGACTGATCGGTAAGCGGGTCGGTATCGTAGCCAGAAGAACGGATTCCAAGACATTTGTTGAACTTCTGATGCACAGATATAACAACAGCAAGATCGTTGGTGCGCTCTGCGGACTGGTTATCCTGTTCTTCCTTGGAGCATTTGCCGTATCCACAATTACCGGCGGCGGAAGAATTTTCCAGATCTTAACCGGTCAGGATTATCGTATTGGACTTGCTATTTTCACTGTACTTGTTATCATCGCAGCTATCACAGGTGGTATTAAAGGTATCGCATCTGCGATCGTTTTTCAGGGAATTATCATGACAGTTTCCGTTATTATCTTATTTATTATGGGCATCAACGGAACAGATCTCAGCTATACAGAAACGATCCAGTCATTAGTTAAGAGTAATCCGGACTGGTTCGTACCTGCAAGTGTAAAGACGGTTCTTTCGTTTGCATTCTTATGGGGTATCACAACCTGTACAATGCCTCATGTAACAATGACAACGCTTACTTATAAGGATACACAGACTCTGCATCGTGCGATCAAGGTTGGTGCGGTTGTAGTTGCAATCTGGCTCATTGGCTTAAATGGTCTGTGCTTCACGATCAAATATATGTTCCCGGAAGGAAGCCTTGCAACTCCTGACCTTGGTATTCCGACACTTGCAGTAAGTGTAATGCCCGCATGGGCAGCAGGTCTGGTTCTCGCCGGTGTATGTGGTGCGGTTCAGTCATCTGTTGGTGGAATGATCGTATCTCTTGCAGGAACGATCGTCAGTGATTTGTACAAGAACCTGTTCAATAAAGATGCAAAGCAGGAGACATTAAAGAAGTTAAATGTTATCAGTGTTATCGTTGTTGCTCTTGTCGTATTCTTATTTGCATGTGATCCACCGGAACTTCTGGCTTCATTGATCACTTATGCTACCGGTGGTATGACAGTAGCATTTCTTCATACTTTGCTTCTCGGACTGTTCTGGAAGCGGGCAAATGAGTATGGCGCGATCGCAGGTATCATCAGTGGTATTGGCTTATATCTCCTGATCGATATGGGCGTTCTGCCAATCTCACTTGGTTTCAATTCCTGTATCGTTGCCTGTCTGATCTCCACGATCATTATGGTGGTTGTCAGCCTTGCAACACCGAAGTGCCCATACCGCGTGATCGCCACATGGTTTGGCAAGGAGTATCCGGCGGAAGCTTCAGTTGCTGAATAAAGTTAAGATATATATAGCCTGTCTGGCTGTAGACTAGACCACTGCACTATGACTCACTGTGGTTTCGATGAGCTGCATATGCATTTCATAACGAAATCCTCGTGAATGTCATAGTGCAGCGATCTAGTCAACAGCCAGACAGGCTATATTTGCGTTTGTATATGTGATTTATTGCTTGATGATGCTTGATTTCTGGGTATGGTAGTGGATGAGTAAGTATGATACCCGAGGTGTCTGGTTAGATGAGGGTATGGAATGGGAAATAAGTGTACGATACCCACAAGGACAAGTCTGATGCGGGTATTAGGAAGAATGTTGGGGGAAAATACCCGACGAAGCTAAATAAATTTGGTATGAAGACGAAAAAACAGGTGCGATACCCAAGAGTGGCATATAGTAGAGGGTATAAGTGTGAGAATATAGAGATTATACCATGATTCGGGAAGCTCTTTTTCACAGGTTGACACTGTGAGGGGATAAGGCTAAAATGAGACTGGCAGGCGATGTGCCTGACTATACAGGTAAGGCTGGTAATTAAAATGAAAACCATAGTAGCGAAAGCTGATCTGGAAAACGAAGAATTATTCCGGAAGGCTTCGGATATATTAAAAAGTGGTGGACTGGTTGCATTTCCAACAGAAACCGTATATGGACTAGGTGGAGATGCGTTAAATCCAAAGGCATCCGAAAAAATTTACAGTGCCAAGGGAAGACCATCGGATAATCCGTTGATCGTACATATTGCTGATACGGCAAGTGTATGGGAGTTGGCGGCAGAGGTATCCACACAGGCACAGATGCTGATGGAAGCGTTCTGGCCGGGGCCGCTGACGATCATTTTCAAAAAGAAAGACATTGTACCGCATGAGACAACCGGCGGTTTGGAAACGGTAGCGATCCGTATGCCATCACATCCGGCAGCTATGAAGCTGATCAAAGATTCAGGCGTGTATATTGCAGCACCGAGTGCAAATCTGTCCGGAAGACCATCACCGACAACAGCAGCACATGTAGAGGAAGATCTGTCCGGCAGGATCGATATGATCTTAGATGGCGGACCGGTTGGAATCGGAATTGAGTCCACGATCGTAGATGTGACAGGCGATCGTCCGACAATTTTACGTCCGGGTTATATCTCAGCGGATATGATCAAGAATATCTTAGGAGATGTCATGATCGATCCGGCACTGGAAAGTGTGGATATGAAAGTCAGACCAAAAGCTCCGGGCATGAAATACACACATTATGCACCGAAGGGAAAACTCACGATCGTAGAGGGGGAGCGGGAAAAGGTTGCCGCAAAGATCGCAGAGCTAGTTGCTTGTAAGCAGGCAGAGGGATATAAGACGGCAGTTCTGTGTGATACAGAAAATATGAATTTATATTCCTGTGAAAATGTCCTTGATGCAGGAAGCAAAAAGAATGAAATTACGGTATCTTCATCATTGTACCGGCTGCTTCGTCTGTGTGATGATATCGGCGCAGACTATATTTACAGTGAATCCTTCCGGGAAGGTGATATGGGATATGCGATCATGAACCGGCTGATCAAGGCGGCAGGACATAGAATCATATCGGTGTGATGTAATGAGCGCAAAATTATTTGCTCGCAGGGATGCTGATTTTGCGGAATGCATTGAGTGAGCTATGCTCACGATATAATGGAAAAAGTTGACAGTGAAGAAAAAACGGGTTGGGTGACAACCGCCCGAAAAAAATTTGAAAACAAGAAAGGCAGGACAAAGAATATGATAGCACTTGGATGTGACCACGGTGGATACGGATTAATGCAGGATGTGATCAAGCATCTGGAAGAAAGAGGACTGGAATACAAGAATTACGGATGCTACAGCGAGGAATCCGTTGATTATCCGGTATATGCAAAGAAAGTTGCACACGCAGTAGCAGATGGAGAATGTGAGCGAGGAATCCTGATCTGCGGAACAGGAATCGGAATCTCTATTACAGCAAATAAAGTACCGGGAATCCGTGCAGCACTTTGTGGCGATTGCTTCAGTGCACAGGCGACAAGAGAGCATAACGATGCCAATATCCTTGCAATGGGTGCCCGTGTAACCGGACCGGGACTGGCACTCAAGATCGTTGACACCTTCCTTGACACACCATTCTCAAATGACGAACGTCATATCAGAAGAATCAAGATGATTGAAGAGTAAAGAAAAATACTATAAACTGCATATACCGGCAAATGTGGGTGCTTGTTTGAGCCGACAGGCGAGTTGGCACAGGAATATTTGCGAATAGGGGATATGTAATTTATAGAAGATTATAAGTAGTAAGAAAAACATCATCTATCAGGGTGGGATGTATAGTTATAGTTTTGTAACAGTTTTTTGCATTGGTATTTAATGTATGTAAAATAACAACAACCATATAATAAGACCGCAGTCAGAAGAGATTATCGAGGATTTCGATATGAACTGCATATACCAGCAAATGTGAGTGCTTGTTTGAGCCGACAGGCGAGTTAGCACTGGAACATTTGCGGATAAGGGATATGCTGTTCATAGAAACAGCAGATAGTCTTTGACTGCGGTCTTATTATATGGCTGTTGTTAATCACAACAAAAATTGTGCAAAATGACGTGAAAAATGGTTAAACTAAATTTGACAGTTTAGAATGTTTGTCAAAAATGCCCCAAAAACTGGTAAAATTTCATGACCTTTTGATGAAAAATCTATAAAAGAAGATAAATATTGCTTGAAAAGAGCACACTAACATAATAAAATATTAGCAGAGCGGCATTACATGCCGAGATTAATAATTACGGAGGGAGAAATTATGCTACAGGAAGCCATGAAGACATTAGAAGATGCAGAAGCAAAGGCAGCCGAAATCGTAAAAGAAGCCGGTAAAAAAGCAGAAGCAATTCAGGCGGAAGCAAAGGAAAAGGCAAATGCGATGATCGTAGATGCAAATGCAGGTTCTAAAACAGATCTGGCGGCTATCGCGGTCGACCAGAAGAAACTGGAAACTGATCTTGCAGAAAAAGCTTTGAAAGAAGCATCCGACGAGATTGCTTCCTTAAAAAAACGTGCATCCGAGCGAGAGGGTGAAGCCGTAGAGCTTGTGATCAAGCAGCTATTGTAAATGCTTGAATATCAGGATGCAGAAGGGAGGTAATCATTATGGCGGTATTGGCTATAAAAAAGATTGACATATGCGCCATGAAGAAAGACAGAAAAGCCATATTGGAGAAACTTCAGTCCATGGGAGCTTTGGAGATCCGGGCCGGTGGGGATGAGACGGATGTATTTAAGAAGATCAACACAACCAGTCAGCGTTCCAAATATGAAAAACGAGTCCAGAATACCGACGAAGCTTTAGAGATCCTTGGCAGATATGCACCGGAAAAGACATCGATGCTGCAGGCACTTGCAGGCAAAGCTGATGTAGACGATTCTGTATATAAAGATATTGTTGAGAATCGGCATGATTATAATATGATCGTGCAGAAGATCCGGGAAAAGGATAAGAAGATTGGAAACTGCAAAGCAGAGATTGCAAAATGTCAGCTTGCGATCGATGGACTGAAACCATGGATCAATATGGATGTTCCGATCAATACGACCGGAACCGAACATACAGATGTGATCATGGGAAGCTTAGGACCCGGTCTTACAGAGAATATGATAGAAGAACTGGTTGCAAAAAGGCAGCCGGAGTTATCAGCTCATGAGATTACGGTGATATCTTCTGATAAAGATCAGACATGTATATTTGTGGTATGTTTGAAAACAGAGACGGAAAGACTGGAAGAAGCCTTAAGGGCAGAAGGATTTACCCGGATGTCGTATTTTTCAAAACGGACACCGGAGAATAAGATCAAGAAATACCGACTCACGATAGAGGGGTATGAGGATGAGATCGAGGATCTGAAAAAACAGATTGCCGGATTTGCAGAAAACAGGCAGGCACTTAAGACCTTATCCGATTATTACAAGATCAGAACTGAGAAATATCAGGTGCTTGGAACCTTGCTTCAGTCGAACAGTACATTTATCATAACCGGTTATGTGCTGGAACGGGATGAGGAAAAGGTAAAAGAAGAACTGAATCAGAATTTCGTGCTGATGGTGGAGACCGGCGAGATACCTGAGGATGAACCGGCACCGGTACAGTTAAGTAATAAGATGCCATTTGCATCGGCAGAAGGAATCCTGGAATCCTATGGACTTCCTGCCAGAGGCGAGATGGATCCAACGACACCGATGAGTTTATTCTATGTATTCTTTTTCGGATTGATGTTATCGGATGCGGCATATGGACTTATTATATTCCTTGCATGTTTCATCCTGCTTCGGAAGTTCCCGAAGATGGGAGATGGCATGAAGAAGTCACTGACATTATTTGAATATTGCGGTATATCGACATTGATATGGGGTATCTTGTTTGGAGGATATTTTGGAGATGTGGTAGCAGTCGTATCACGAACCTTCTTCCATCATGAGATCACGATCGCACCGGTATGGTTTGCACCGCTTGACAACCCGATGAAGATGCTGATCTTCTCCCTATTATTTGGATTGATCCATCTGTTCGGCGGTCTGGCGTTAAAAGGTTATATGTGTTTAAAGAAGAAAGATTTTGTAGGCTTCTTCTCAGATGTTATATCCTGGTATCTGCTCATCATCGGTCTGGTACTGATGCTGATGCCAACCAGTTTATTTGCATCAATCGCACAGGTAAGCTTCCATTTTTCAGATGGACTTAAGACCTTCAGCTATGTCATTACGATCTTAGGTGCAGCGATCATCGTTGTGATGTCCGGCAGAAGTCATAAGAATCCGGTGCTCCGACTGGCACTTGGTTTGTATGATATTTACAATATCACAGGCTGGCTGTCTGATCTGTTATCTTATTCCAGACTGCTTGCACTGGGACTTGCAACTGGTGTTATCGCACAGGTTATCAATCAGATGGGAAGTATGGTAGGAGATGGAATATTGGGCGCGATCGTATTCATTCTGGTATTCATCATCGGACATACATTTAACCTTGCGATCAATATGTTAGGTGCTTATGTCCATACATGCCGACTTCAGTATGTAGAATTCTTTGGTAAGTTTTATGAGGGTGGCGGAGAAGCGTTCCATCCATTTAAAGAAAATACAAAATATGTAGATATAGGGAATGCAGGCATGAAAACCTGTAAACCGGAAATTAAGGAGGAATAATCAATATGACAATGGGTACAGTTTTAGCTTTAACAGGAGCTGCATTAGCAGTTATTTTGGCAGGTATGGGATCTGCTTACGGTGTAGGTATCGCAGGTCAGGCTGCATCAGGTGTAGTAAGTGAAGATCCAAGCAAATTCGCAAAGGTTCTTATCATCCAGCTTCTTCCCGGTACACAGGGTATCTATGGACTGCTGGTAGGATTCATCGCTTTATCAAAGATCGGTATTTTAAATGGTGCTCCTGCAGAACTTTCAACAGCGACCGGATTACTGATCCTTGCAGCATGTCTTCCAATCGCATTAGTTGGTCTTGTATCCGCTATGCATCAGGGCAAAACCGCTGTATCAGCAGTTGGTATCGTAGCAAAGAAGCCGGATCAGTTCGGTAAAGCAATGCTTTTCCCTGCAATGGTAGAGACATATGCGATCCTTGCTCTGCTCGTATCAATTCTTGCAATTAACGGTGTACCGGTATAAAACAGGCACAGATTTGAATCATGATTGAACAAGTAGTACAGGAGGATTTGTATGACAGGATTAGAGAAGATCGTTGAACAGATTCTGGCAGAAGCAAACACTCAATCCGATATGATCCTTGAAGATGCACAGAAAAAGGCAGATCAGATTATAGAAGATGCAAAGGTGGAAGCAGATAAGATCAAGGCGGGTTCGGCTGAAAAGGTCAGCCATGTGAAATCTGACGGAATGGCAAGAGCAAAATCCTCTGCCGACCTGAAGAAACGCCAGACAGTCTTAAAGGCAAAGCAGGAGATCATCAATGAAGTGATAGGTAAAGCCTATAACGGAATGATCGATATGGAAGTTGACAGATATTTCCATATGATGGAGCGTATGATCGGAAATGCAGTACAGCCAAAGAGCGGACAGATCAGCTTCTCAGCCAAAGATATGGAGCGGCTTCCGGCAGGATTTGCAAAACGGGTATCAGAGATAGCAAAAGCACATGGAGGAGATTTGACGCTCGCAGATAAAGCCAGTGATATAGATGGAGGATTTATCCTGATCTATGGAGGTATCGAGGAGAATTGTTCGTTAACTGCCATGTTCCATGCGCAGAAAGAAGAAATGGCAGACAAATTAAATTCCCTGTTATTCACATAAGGGAGGTAGAAAAATGGCAGACAAATATATATATGCAGTTGCAGGATCCGGGCACTTGAGATGTCCCTGTTTTCGCAGGCTGTGATCGAGCAGTTGATTGCCCAGAAACATATGCGGACTGCCTTCAGTTCTTAGGTGAAAAAGGCTGGGGTGATACAGAAGCCGGAGCACAGGATGCAGAGACCATTTTGAACAGGGAACTGGAAAAAACATGGATACTGGTCAAGGAGATGGTATCCGATCAGACAGTATTTGACGTATTGCTGATCCAGGATAGTTTCCATAATCTGAAGGCAGCGGTCAAGACCGTTGTAGACGGAGAAGTTCAGGCAAATATATTTTATGACAATGCATCTGTTTCGGGTGAAGCATTAGTCGAGATCATTAAAAATAAAGATTTCCGGTCATTGCCGGAATCTATGCGGGAATGCGCATTAGAGGCATATGAGTGTCTGGTGCATACCGGAGATGGTCAGATGTGTGATGTTATCATTGACCGGGCAGCCATGCGGGCAATGCTTGCGGCAGCGGAGAAGAATGGAGATGCATTATTAAAAGAATATGCAGAGACAGTTGTGGCAGTTGCAAATATCAAGATCGCAGTCCGTTCTGTAAAGACAGAAAAAGGACTGGATTTTATGAGACGTGCGATGGAGGAATGTCAGACGCTCAATGTGGAACGGCTGATGCGGGCAGCACTTTCCGGTATGCCGGATGTGATCAAATATCTGGAAGAAACACCGTATTCCGGTGGAGCTGCGGCATTATCAGACAGTTCATCTGCATTTGAACGCTGGTGCGATAACCGGATCATAGAGGCGATCCGGCCGCAGAAATATAATTCATTTACGATCGGACCACTTGTTGCTTATGTACTTGCAAGGCAGAATGAGATCAAGACAGTCAGGATCATCCTGACTGGAAAGTTAAATCATCTGCCGGATGATGCAATCAGGGAAAGGGTAAGGGAAATGTATGTATAGAATTGCAGTATTAGGTGAATATGACAGCATCTATGGCTTTGCGACTCTGGGACTTGAGACCTTCCCGGTATCCGATGCAGAACAGGGCAGTACACAGCTCAGAAGACTGGCAGAAAGTGGATATGCCGTTATCTATGTAACAGAGAGCATGGCAGAGCAGATCAAGAAAGAGATAGAGAGATATAAGATGCAGATGCTTCCGGCGATCATCCTGATCCCAGGAGTTTCCGGTAATACATCTGCAGGTATAAATGGAGTAAAGAAATCCGTAGAACAGGCAGTCGGTTCGGACATTCTGTTCAGTGGAAACTAGGAAGGAGCGTGACCAGAAAACGTGGCAACAGGTAAGATAAAAAAAGTTGCAGGACCTCTCGTTATCGCAGAGGGAATGCGTGACGCGAATATGTATGACGTTGTCAGAGTAAGTGAGAGCCGACTGATCGGCGAGATCATAGAGATGCATGGAGATCAGGCATCTGTTCAGGTTTACGAAGAGACATCAGGACTTGGACCGGGTGCACCGGTAGAGTCAACCGGAATGCCGCTGTCCGTAGAACTTGGACCCGGACTGATCAGCAGTATCTATGACGGTATCCAGAGACCTCTGGATGATATCATGAAAATCTGTGGAAATAATTTGCAGCGAGGCGTTGAAGTTCCATCATTAAAGAGAGACATCAAATGGCCATTTGTTCCATGCGTTAAGGCAGGGGACAAGGTAGAGACCGGAGATGTGATCGGAACCGTACAGGAGACAGTTGTCGTAACTCAGAAGATCATGGTTCCATATGGTATAGAAGGAACTGTAAAAGAGATCAAGAGCGGAGATTTCACAGTAGAAGAAACTGTATGTGTAATTGAGACAGCAAAGGGTGATAAGGAACTGACACTGATGCAGAAATGGCCGGTTCGTAAGGGTCGTCCTTATGCAGAGAAGATTCCGCCGGTTATGCCGCTCATCACAGGACAGCGAGTTGTCGATGCATTCTTCCCGATCGCAAAGGGTGGTGTAGCAGCAGTTCCCGGACCATTCGGTAGTGGAAAGACCGTTATCCAGCATCAGCTTGCAAAATGGGCAGAAGCCGATATCGTTGTATACATCGGATGTGGTGAACGTGGAAACGAGATGACAGATGTATTAAACGAGTTCCCTGAACTGAAGGATCCGAAGACAGGATACTCCCTGATGGAGAGAACCGTTCTGATCGCAAATACATCGGATATGCCGGTTGCAGCCAGAGAGGCTTCTATTTACACCGGTATTACGATCGCAGAATATTTCCGTGATATGGGATATTCTGTTGCGCTGATGGCTGACTCTACTTCCAGATGGGCAGAAGCACTTCGAGAAATGTCAGGACGTTTACAGGAGATGCCCGGTGAGGAAGGTTATCCTGCATATCTTGGAAGCCGTCTGGCACAGTTCTATGAGCGTGCCGGTATGGTTAAGACACTTGGTTCGGAAGGAAGAACAGGAGCTTTATCCGTAATCGGAGCCGTATCACCTCCCGGTGGTGATATTTCAGAGCCGGTATCACAGGCAACCCTTCGTATCGTTAAGGTATTCTGGGGACTGGATTCGGCACTGGCTTATAAGAGACATTTCCCGGCGATCAACTGGCTGACCAGTTATTCGCTGTATGTAGATAACATGGGAAAATGGTTTGAGGAAAATGTCAATGAGCATTGGATGGAAGATCGTCAGAAGCTTATGACATTATTACAGGAAGAAGCAGAGCTGGATGAGATCGTTAAGATGGTTGGTATGGATGCCTTATCTGCAGGCGACCGTCTGAAGATGGAAGCAGCCAGATCTATCCGTGAGGACTTCCTGCATCAGAACTCATTCCATGAGATCGACACCTACACACCACTGGATAAGCAGTTCCGCATGATGGAACTTGTGCTGGCATTCTATGAGGAATCATCAGAGGCCTTGAAGAGTGGTGCAACTATAAAGAATATTCTGAATATGGAGGTTCGTGAGAAAATCGGACGTTTCAAATATACACATCCGGAAGATGTGGAAGCAGAATATGACAAGATCATAAAGGCACTTCATCAGGAACTGGAAGCAGCCATAGCAAAGGAGGACTAAGCATATGCCAAAAGAATATAGAACCATACAGGAAGTTGCAGGACCTCTGATGCTGGTACATGGTGTAGAAAATGTTACCTATGATGAACTTGGTGAAATCGAGCTTGCAAGTGGCGAAGTCAGAAGATGCAAGGTTCTTGAGATCAATGGTGAAGATGCACTGGTACAGTTATTTGAGAATTCAACAGGTATCAACCTTTCAAACAGCAAAGTAAGATTCCTTGGACGAAGTATGGAACTTGGCGTATCAGAAGATATGCTCGGTCGTGTATTTGACGGACTGGGAAGACCGATCGATAAAGGACCGGATATCCTTCCGGAGGAGAGAAGAGATATCAACGGTCTGCCAATGAATCCGGCAGCAAGAAATTACCCATCGGAATTTATCCAGACAGGTATCTCTGCTATTGATGGATTAAATACACTGGTAAGAGGACAGAAGCTGCCGATCTTCTCAGCATCGGGACTTCCACATTCGAAGTTAGCAGCCCAGATCGCAAGACAGGCTAAGGTGCGTGGAACAGATGAACCATTCGCCGTAGTATTTGCTGCTATGGGTATCACCTTCGAAGAAGCAAACTTCTTCACGGAGAGCTTCAAGGAGACAGGCGCGATCGACAGAACCGTACTGTTTATCAACCTTGCAAATGACCCTGCGGTTGAGCGTATCGCTACACCTCGTATGGCACTGACCGCTGCGGAATATCTTGCATTTGAAAAGAACATGCACGTACTGGTTATTCTGACGGATATCACAAACTATGCAGATGCATTACGAGAAGTATCCGCAGCCCGAAAAGAGGTTCCGGGTCGTCGTGGATATCCCGGATACATGTATACAGACCTTGCAACTTTATATGAAAGAGCTGGAAGACAGCGTGGCAAGAATGGTAGTATCACAATGATCCCAATCCTTACCATGCCTGAGGATGATAAGACACATCCAATCCCTGACTTAACAGGATATATCACAGAGGGACAGATCATCTTAAGCCGTGAGCTTTACAGAAAGGGTGTAACACCACCAATCGATGTACTTCCATCTCTGTCACGTCTGAAGGATAAGGGTACCGGTGAAGGAAAGACAAGAGGAGATCATTCCAGCACCATGAACCAGTTATTTGCGGCATATTCCCGTGGTAAGGATGCAAAGGAACTTATGACGATCCTTGGTGAATCTGCATTGTCGGATATCGATATTTTATATGCAAAGTTTGCAGAAGCATTTGAAAAGGAATATGTATCTCAGGGGTATGAGACAGACAGAAGTATCGAAGAAACATTAAACATCGGCTGGAAGCTGTTATCGATCCTGCCTCGTGCAGAACTGAAACGTATCGATGACAAGTGGTTAGATCAATACTACGGAAAGTAACGAGGCGAGCGCTTCGAGTTGACATTATAAGGAGGCAAAAATGGCAGCTACACAGGTAAATCCTACCAGAATGGAACTGACCCGTTTAAAGAAGAAGCTTGTTACGGCAACCAGAGGCCATAAGCTGTTAAAAGATAAACGAGATGAGCTGATGCGGCAGTTCCTTGATATGGCAAGAGAGAATATGGCACTTCGTGAGAAGGTTGAGGCCGGTATCAAAGCCGCCAATACGAATTTTGTCATAGCAAAAGCCGGCATGTCTGAACAGATCCTTCATACAGCACTGATGGCACCGAAACAGGAAGTCCAGCTTACCTGCAAGGATCGAAATGTTATGAGTGTAGATATTCCGGTATTTGAATATACAACAAAAAGTGCGGATGAGAATGATATCTATTCTTACGGTTTTGCATTTACCTCCGGTGATCTGGATGATGCAGTAAAGTCACTTGCTGACATCCTTCCGGATATGCTGAAACTGGCGGAGATTGAGAAATCCTGTCAGCTTTTGGCATCGGAGATCGAAAAGACCAGACGACGTGTAAATGCGCTGGAGCATGTTATCATTCCTGAGACAAAGGAGGGCATCCGATATATCAGTATGAAGCTTGATGAGAATGAGCGAAGCACGCAGGTGCGGCTCATGAAGGTCAAGGATATGATGCTGGAGGAAGCCCATCACTATAAAGAGCATCAATTTGAGTGATGCAGACGAACGAAAACTCCTGATATTATACATTGTTATTACGCAAAACGCTTGCACTCTATCCTCGGTGCAACGGTACGTAAGGTAGCAAGGGACGCTGCCTAAGAACCGGCACTCGGATAGGTTTGCTACATAACAAGTATAATATCAGGAGTTTTCTGCTTGTTGTTATATTAGAAAATAAGATTTTATTTGTTTCGCTCGGCAAGTTGCGCCTTTAATTTTGCAATCTCAGCATTTTTTTCAGATAAGGTAGCATTCATTTCAGATACTGTAGCATCTCTTTCGGCTAGAGCAGTGACTGCTTCGTCCCGTTCTTTTTTCAGTTCATCGATCATGTAGTTGACGGTATTTTCATCCAATTTTCGTAATGCTTCAGAAAACATGGTAACAACCTCCTCCGGGTGATACAGATATTCTGACATATCCATGCAGATGGCTTCCATCCACG